>NZ_JAAHGU010000060.1:0-3580 GCF_010692685.1 Okeania sp. SIO2F5
GTAAACAATTTCAAGCTATAAACTGTAAATTATCAATACCATTACAGACATCCTTAAAACTTTAAGGTTTAGCGATCGCCTAATTTATGAAAAATACAGCTCATACAGTTACTTTTATATTACATTGCAAATATCTATGTAACATGTAAAGATGCCAGCGCTCATTGCTATACATATCGATCATTAGACCCGTAGCGAACAATATAATTAGCTTCAGCAGCATACATTTCCAGAAAAGCAAAGCCAGATCCACCAGCACCCATTGGTACACTGGCAACAAACATATAGTGCCCCTGGTAACTACTCTGTGTAGATAACTATGCCCCAACTGTCGGTATGTAATTGAGCTGAAGGAAAATAACGGTTGACTAGACGTTGAGCGCGCTGAGGATTGGAGCAAACAATACCTGCTGCTGGGAGAGGTTTCTTGATAATTACGTTTTCGGATATGGTGAATTTCATGGGAGTACATTAACTTTTCAGGTCGCGGAGCAAAGCAAAGAGCTTCTACGTTAGCAAATGGTCCAGGACTTACGCACTGACATATAGATTTAGGGTTTTGTGCGTTACGCTATCGCTAACACACCCTACCAATAGCGTTCATGCGTAAGTCCTATGGTCATTCGCTCCTACTGTGGTCTACCAAAATGAAAACCGCTGTTAGCGATCATCCGGACATGATCTAATATAATCAGGACTTACGCAAAGGCACTATTTATAGGGTAAATTAACTATTGGACAATAGTTTTGAACAGTATATATAGCGTATCTGCGTAAGTCCTAATAATATAATTTTAGATGGGTAAATATTGCGAGATTTACCCACCCTATTACTTAGGAATATAACTTAGCTACAGAAACAGTAAGCTCTCCGTTATTGTCATCAGGATAAGTATCAACAAAAAAGACATACAAAGTAGTGGTCTCCAAAACCTCTAACGTTAGTGTTTCGTGATACCCATTCAAAGTAGACCAGGTTTGCCCAACCGGAATATTCGTCTTTTTATTCTTGACTTTTCCACCAAAAATCCAAAGTAAAACAAATGGTTCACCAGAGGGACAAATATTAGAACCGTAACCAAATGTACCACTTTTAATCCGTGCAACATAAATCCCTGGTTCAAGGGTTTTAGAGACGGCCGTTTCTTGCAGTCCCTTGATTTGTGCATCATTTAGTGAATAGCAATTGTTATGACTATGGACAACAAGATGCTGAATCTCACAGTCACCAGGAGTAATATTGCTTGCTGCGATCGCTGTTTCTTCTTCACTTTCTGATACTTGAGATATTACATCTGTATCAATAGCTGTTTCGCCAGGAAGAACTGTTCCTACTGCCTCAATATCATCAGTTCGAGTCAAAACAGGTATTCGCAGTGGGTCAGAACAAACAATCCTTAGCCACTGCAAATTATTAGTGACATAACCAATCTCTGCTAAATAATCAACATAATTAAGAGAACTAACATTGATAGGTATTTTCTGTTTCTGGATAGACTCCTCACAATCGTATTGTTGTATCTTTTGAGCTTTTTGTGAGTCTATATCAACATCTGTAACATCATAAATCCGCAATTGGTATTGCTTTCCACCTTGTTGTTTTGCTGCATCTTTAGCAGCTTGAGAAACTACTAAATGAACACAAGCACTCTGATTATCATTAGGTACTATAGTAATCCAACTGGATTTCAATGCTTCCTCTGGAATAGTTACTGTGGTGGGAGTTGTGTCTAATTGTGTACTTTTTACTTCATCACTGTCTACAGTAAAGTTAGGTACAGGTATCCAGATACGATTAGAACGAGCCAATTTTAACCACTCACCATCATCAGTGACATAGCCTATTTCTGCTTGATATTCGCGTTCTTTTACAAAAACAGGTGCTTGCATTTGCTGAGTAGATTCCTCACAATCGTAGGCTTGTACATTGTATGCTGGCTGTGTATCCAAGTCAATACCTGTAACATCATAAATTCGCAACTGGTATTGTTCTCCCCCCTGTTCTTTGATTGCATTTTTCGCAGTTTGAGGAACTTCCCAAACCACCATCATATTCTCTTCATTCTCAGGAGTAATAGTAATTTTACAGGGAGGTAATACCCATTTTACTGGTGTTTTACCTAATAATTCTGGTTCTTTTGTTACATCTATATTTTCATCTACAGGATATTCTGATATCCGAACTCGGTTAGAACGAGCCAATGGTAGCCACTGACCATCATCAGTAGCATAACCTATTTCTGCTTGATATTCGCAATCATCTAGTAAATTTCCTACTTGCCACTGCTGATTTGACTCTTCGGAATCATAATACTTGGTACTGTGAGCTGGTTGTGAGTCCAGGTCGATATTTGTGACATCATAAACCCGCAGTTGATATTGCTGACCTCCATATAATTTAGCTGCATCTTTGTCTGTTTGTGGAACTGACCAAGTTACTGATGCACTTTTACTATGATGAGATGTCAGGTTTATTTCACTATTTAGTTCCCGTCTTCGATTTGCCCATGCTGCTAATAACCCTGCTATCCCTAATCCTCCTAATATTTGACCTATTCCGATACCATCTGTTGGAGTTGTTTGATTTCCATCAGGGGGAGTTGTTGCTTTATCTGTAGTATCTACCCCTGCTTCTGGTACTGATATTCCCGTACTGTCATCTCCATCCACTGGAGCAACAGTTTCTGGTGTTGATATCCTGATTTTCTCAGAACGAGCTAACTTTAACCACTGACCATCATCAGTTACATAACCTATTTCTGCTTGATAGTCATGCTCTGGTACTAAAGAATCTATTTGCTTGTTTGTAGTTGATTCTGAGCAATCATACTGCTGCACAGTTGGAGCAGGTTGTGAATCTAGGTCTATATCTGTATCTGTGACATCATAAACCCGCAGTTGATATTCTTGACCTCCATGGGATTTAGCTGCATCTTTGTCTGCTTGTGGAACTGACCAAGTTGCTAATCCACTTTGATTTGGCTGTGCTGTGAGGTTAATTTCACTATTTTTGGAGTGATTTGCCCATGCTGCTAATAATCCTGCGACTCCTAATCCTCCTACTATTGGTGCTATTGGTATGCCATCTGTTGGAGTTGTTTGATTTCCATCAGGGGGAGTTGTTGCTTTATCTGTAGTATCTACCCCTGCTTCTGGTACTGATATTCCCGTACTGTCATCTCCATCCACTGGAGCAACAGTTTCTGGTGTTGATATCCTGATTTTCTCAGAACGAGCTAACTTTAACCACTGACCATCATCAGTTACATAACCTATTTCTGCTTGATAGTCATGCTCTGGTACTAAAGAATCTATTTGCTTGTTTGTAGTTGATTCTGAGCAATCATACTGCTGCACAGTTGGAGCAGGTTGTGAATCTAGGTCTATATCTGTATCTGTGACATCATAAACCCGCAGTTGATATTCTTGACCTCCATGGGATTTAGCTGCATCTTTGTCTGCTTGTGGAACTGACCAAGTTGCTAATCCACTTTGATTTGGCTGTGCTGTGAGGTTAATTTCACTATTTTTGGAGTGATTTGCCCATGCTGCTAATAATCCTGCGACTCCTAATCCTCCT
>NZ_JAAHGU010000060.1:3680-7624 GCF_010692685.1 Okeania sp. SIO2F5
TTTGTCTGCTTGTGGAACTGACCAAGTTGCTAATCCACTTTGATTTGGCTGTGCTGTGAGGTTAATTTCACTATTTTTGGAGTGATTTGCCCATGCTGCTAATAATCCTGCGACTCCTAATCCTCCTGCTATTGGTGCTATTGGTATGCCATCTGTTGGAGTTGTTTGATTTCCATCAGGGGGAGTTGTTGCTTTATCTGTAGTATCTACCCCTACTTTTGGTGTTGATATCTCTTTATTTTCATTTCCATCAACTGGAGTGGCAGTTTCTATATCTTTTTTTGCTGAATCACCTCCACGCCCTCTCTGTAGTCCCCAAATTAAGGCTCCTAGTAAAGGAATTCCTAACAGAAAAAGGAGCCACCAGGGGAATCCTTCTGTTTCTGTTTCCTGGCTGATATCATTTGGTAATAGTGCACTATCTGATTGAGCGGGACTAGATGAATCTACTGCCTCTGAAGAGTTTGCTTCATTGACTGTGGAAGTATTTGGACTGGGTGCTGTTACTACTGCCCCCGGAGCTGCTGAGTCTACCTCTGGTGAGTTTGCTGCTGTCTCAGTTTGAGTATCTGAATTGTTTGTCGTTACCACTCCAGGGGAAATAGCAGCATCTGTTTCCCCTGAGTCCACCTCTGGTGAGTTTGCTGCTGTCTCAGTTTGAGTATCTGAATTGTTTGTCGTTGCTGCTCCAGGAGAAATAGTAGATTCTGTTTCCCCTTCTTGAGCTAATGCTGCCACAACTTCTTGACCAATTTTAGAAGTAACTAAACCCATAAATGCTAGAACTTCTGGAGGAGCAGCATCTTTGTTATAAATATAGTTACGGGGTTGAGAATATGGGTAACGAGGATCGTCTGGTAGGGTTTTGTGCATCTGAATGACCCGAACATTTCCCTTATTCATGACTTGGTCGGCGATCGCATAACTAATTCCATCTTTACCAAGTTCTTTTATGACTGCTGCTGTATCATCCTGAGATATCTGAGTAGTGTTACTTCCTGTCTGAAATGGACTTTTTTTAAACACTTCATAACTTTTGAGAGCTTCTCTGGTATCACTAAACTCTGGGCGATCAAGAAAGCGAATTGGGATTTGAGACCCACCTATTTCTGACCAGTTTGTGATTTCTCCCCGGAGTATTTTGGCAAATTGCTCAAATGAGAGATTTTCTGAAAATGGATTTTCAGGACTAACTATCACAGCAATTTTGCCACGCTCAATAGGAACTTCAACTAATCCTTGCTCTTTTTCCTGAGCAGTTAATGGACGTCCTATTGCGGCTATATCTGTTTCTCCTTTTCGGAGTGCTTCTAATACTTCACTGGTATCACCTGCTGCTAGTTCAACTTGAGCGTCTGGAAATTTTTCTTCGTAACGCTGTTTGAGTGATCGATTAATGACTGTCATACTATTAGAGCCATGTAATCTGATTTTTGTACCACTTGGCAGGGATTCAGGTAATGAGTAGACAGTATTTGAGTTGACGGATTGAGCTAGGATAATATTAGATATATTAGTAGCTGCTAAGGGCTTGGGAGTAGCAGTTAAGGTTAGCAATACTACTGATATTTGAAATAATTTTTTGCTAGATGAAGACATTTTTATCTGGCTTTTAGGTTGACAAAATATGGTTAAATTAACCTTTAGTAATTAGCCTTCAACTTGAATATAATTTACCTATCAGCTATTAGTTTTTTACTAATAAGTTTACAGTTAATTTTTTTTCCAACTGAAGGCTAAGTTCCTTATGAATGATTTTTGTAATTACATCCTCAGTTAGCTTTTGACTGAGATTTTTTTCAATCTAAATACATATATTTTGATCAATATAGTATTGATTATTTATATGTAAAGTTAAAATAAAGCAATAGTGCTTTTTGAAATTTATGACTCTTGGTTCAGAAAAAATAATTCACATTTTAACTATAGAAATTGTCAATTCTCCTTGATTATCATCAATATAACTATCGAAGAAAAAAGCACAAAGGTTTGTTGTTTGCACTACTTCTAAAGTTAATGTATCGTCATCACCATTCAAAGTTGACCAAGTAGCTTCAACCTCCAAGTTAGTTTTTTTATTAATGAACTTGCCACCATAAATCCACAACATAACCATGGGTTCACCAACATTATTTTCATCGTTGCGGTATCCAAACAAACCACTACGGATTCTAATTACATATATCCCTGGTTCTAATTTTGTCGAAACTGCTGTTTCTTCCTGTATCTGTCGCATAGCTTCAGCGTCAAGGACATAACAGTTTTTTTTGCTGTCAATCTTCAGATCCGTAACTGTACAACCTTCCATATTTTTTTCTATTTCCTACTAAAATTTTTTCGTCTTCTCAACTAAGGCCACTGCTAGTATAAATTTTCTAAAATATGTATAAATACAAGTGTCCAAAAATTCATAACAGACAAAATGGCTACTTTAGTCGAAGAATTACTTTGCGATCGGACTCAATAGTTAGTTTACACCTATTTGTAGCTTTAATGGTGTTGTTGTCCTATCAATTTTTTTTTGATCCAAATTTAGTTCTGATAGCATTAAGTTAATATTAATTGATACTTATTCAATACATTGAAAATACATTGAAAATTTTCAAAAAAACTATTAGTATTTTTCTGATTTGACTATGATTTTACCTCAATAAATCCTGTCATATTTGCCAAAATTGATTAGCTATAAATATTTCATAATTCTAGTTTATATAGAATATCAAATACAGAATAATATATAAACCACTAACTACACACCTATAAATTATTGATTTTTTTTTACTAATTGATATGATTTTATATCTATTCAATAGACCTCTGGTGATAATTAATCTCAAACCCTTGTTATACCTGGGCAAAAACTTAGTTTGCACCAAATGTCTAAGATCAAATATTTAATTTAGGTATAAAGTAAACTAGAATTTTTTTACTTTGATCCCTTTCTCCGATCAATTTATTTATAATTGATGTTTAAAATTATGAATTTATAGATTGGCAAAAATATTTTGGCGTGGCACTGACCATGACAATAAGTAGAGATACTATGTGAGACTAGATTCGGCAATCGCTAATCAGTATACTTATTATTTTATCGGAGTAATCGCAATTTCAGATGAGGCTGTATAGAATTATGAAATTCATTAATTTATCCGTCTTTAATCTGCATTAAGCTACAGTCAATTATTCTTACAATCTTATTTATATGCAGCTTCACATTAAATTTGTATTCAACATAGAAGTCCATCTACTAATTGTCTAGACAAATAAAAATATTAAGTAATGTTGTCATCTTTGAATTTTTGCGTTAAGTTATATTACATAAGCTTGAAATAAAACGAGGTTAATGGTCATGGAAAATCAAGAGAAAAAAATGGGCTTCACCGATTTTGCAGAAGCTTGGAATGGTCGCCTGGCAATGTTAGGCTTTGTCATTGGTATTGCCACTGAATACTTCACAGGTCAAGGTATCCTTTCTCAACTTGGCTTAATGTAATTAATTGTTCCTTTTCATATAGCATTTGCCTGAATATCGTCATTGCAATAATAGGAAGTAATCTCAATAACTTAGGAGATTGCTTTCCTTGCCTAATGCTGGGCAAACCTTTCACTCTGTCCCAGTCACAACGATTTGGGTACAGTTATTATTCAGATTTTATCTCAATAACTTTTCTGTTGTATTTACCGAAAAAAATGACGAATCAAAATATTAAGTAATGTTGTCATTTTTGAATTTTTGCGTTAAGTTATATTACATAAGCTTGAAATAAAACGAGATTAATGGTCATGGAAAATCAAGAGAAAAAAGTAGGCTTCACCGATTTTGCAGAAGCTTGGAATGGTCGCCTGGCAATGTTAGGCTTTGTCATTGGTATTGCCACTGAATACTTCACAGGTCAAGGTATCCTTTCTCAACTTGGCTTAATGTAATTAATTGTTCCTTTTCA
>NZ_JAAHGU010000060.1:7724-40189 GCF_010692685.1 Okeania sp. SIO2F5
ATTTTGCAGAAGCTTGGAATGGTCGCCTGGCAATGTTAGGCTTTGTCATTGGTATTGCCACTGAATACTTCACAGGTCAAGGTATCCTTTCTCAACTTGGCTTAATGTAATTAATTGTTCCTTTTCAGAGCTGATTTATCAAGTAAATATTAAGAGGCTGAATTCCTTGCAATACAAGGGTTTTGGGAGTTATATTCCAATAATACTTAAATCCCTGAGAGTTAGATTACATAAGGGTTTTAGCTAAGTTTACAAATCAGCTCTCAATAACTTTTCTGTTGTACTTACCAACGTTTAACTATACTAATTAGAGGTTAATCATCATGGAAACTCAAGATCAAAAGCTAGGTTTTACCAAATTTGCAGAAACTTGGAATGGTCGCTTGGCAATGTTAGGCTTTATCATTGGTGTAGCTACTGAATACTTCACAGGTCAAAGTATTCTTTCTCAACTTGGTCTAATGTAGTTCAACGCTACAAAACAATTAAAAATCACCAACAGTTTGTAGTTAACAAGGATATAAGATTATTAAGTATACTCTATAGTAGAGATGAGAGTATTCTTGGCTTTATTACTTATATCTTTTCTCTACATTACATTCGCTAAATTTGCAGCAGTTACTCGATAGAATTATAGAAGTTAAACAGTTTTGTTTTTCAGGGTAGTACTGTCAGAAAATTGATGTTCCAGTTTTCAGATACTAACTAACAAATTTTGACAAAGTTCAAGGGGTTGAAAACTTTCAACCCCTTTTTCAGTAGAAGTTTAAATCGAAGGAAGTTGATTAAATTTTTTTTGACTGAATCAACTATTACTTATTTATTCTTACTTCCTTTAGATATTTAACTCAATATACAATCGAAGTGTTTAACTCTTCTGAGGAATTAGAGGATGTTCGACTACTTTCAGGTAATTCAAGATCTTGAACAGGGTTACGAACTTCTATTAAACTGATAGCTCGACTTACGCTTTCTGGTAAAATTACTACCAGGCCACCAGAAGAGGCACGATCTAAGGCTGTATTAATAGCCGTTGTCTCATCTAGAATTGATTCATAAGTAGCTTTTGAATCAGAATCTTGAGCTTGATTCAAAAACTGCTTGACACCTTGAGAAATTAGCTCCGCAGCACTTCCTCTAGGTCTTCCTCTAGTGTCGTCGTCTTCTTTGACAATAATTTCATCAAAGATATCTGCTGCTAGTTCACCCAGAGAAACAAAGTCTTCATCACGGCGATCGCCAGGCCCACCAACTACACCAATCCGTTTTCCTGGCCAATTTCTGACAAATCCACCCAATGCTTCATAGCTAGCAGGATTATGAGCATAGTCCACAAGAGCATGATAATCTCCCATATTAAACATATTCATCCGGCCTGGTGTTTGATCCACCGAAGCCACAAAGGTTGACAAACCTTCTCTAATATGCTCTATTTTCACCCCTTGAGCAAAAGCTGCCAAACAAGCTGCAAGGGCATTAGCAATCATAAATGGAGCTTTACCTGCCATTGTGATTGGCACATTAACTGCTTTTTCAATTCTTAAAGTCCAATCTCCTTTGAGAATTGAAATATAACCATTCTCATAAACCGCTGCCAAACCACCAGCTTCTGTATGTTTAACTAAAAGTTGATTATTTGGTTCCATTGAAAAGTAAGCAACTTGAGCTTTGACTTTCTCTGCCATTGCAGCAACCAATGGATCGTCAGCATTCAAAATGGCATATCCTTTAGGCATTACTGACTCAGCAACTACACTTTTGAGTTGAGCTAGTTGTTCTACAGTATCTATATCCCCAATACCCAAGTGGTCGGCAGCTACATTTAATACCATTCCTACATCACAAGCTGAAAAACCCAAGCCTGAACGCAGAATACCACCCCGTGCTGTTTCTAAGACTGCAACTTCTACAGTGGGGTCTGAGAGTATTAAATGGGCACTTTGAGGTCCAGTATTATCTCCTGATTCTGCTAGATATTCACCAAGATAAGTACCATCAGTAGTAGTATAGCCCACTATTTTTCCAGTCTGCTTCATTATGTGAGCTAGCAAGCGTGTAGTAGTTGTCTTACCATTGGTGCCAGTAATTGAAAATATTGGTATTCTGCCATTTTTAGACCCAGGGAATAGCATATCTATTACTGCTCCGGCCACATTTCTAGGTAGACCCCGACTAGGAGCGACGTGCATCCGGAAACCAGGGGCAGCGTTAACTTCTACTATGACCCCTTCTACTTCTCGCAAAGGTTTAGAAATGTCTTCAGTAACTACATCTATACCTGCTATGTCTAGACCTATAATCTTCGCAGCTCTGGACAATAGCCAGACATTTTCTGGATGTATTTCATCAGTACGGTCTACTGCTATACCTCCAGTACTGAGGTTAGCTGTTGCCCTTAAAAAGCAAATTTCTCCTTTTTTTGGTATTGAATCAATGCTATATCCTTGTCTTTCAAGAATCCCAAGAGCAGCTTTATCCACGGTGATTCTAGTCAGAACGTTATCATGTCCATCTCCTCTTTGAGGATCTCTGTTAGTTTCTTCAATTAGTTTTGCCACCGTGGACTTACCATCTCCCATTACATGGGCAGGAACTCGTTCGGCCACAGCTACAACTCTACCATTTACTACCAATACTCGGTGGTCTTTGCCTGTATAGTAACGTTCTACAATTACTGTTTTTGTTTTGGAAGCCTTGCTAGCTAAATCATAGGCTTCTTCTGCCTCTTCCCAGTTTCTCACATCAATAGTAATTCCACGACCATGATTTCCATCTAGTGGCTTAATTACAATGGGATAGCCTCCGACATCTTCAATGGCATCTTGAAGGTCTTCAAAGTAGCGAATAACTGTACCACGAGGTACTGGTATTCCAGAATCTTTGAGAATGGTTTTTGTGCCTTCTTTATCACAAGCAAGTTCTACACCAAGAATCCCTGTTTGGTTACTTAGGGTTGCCTGGATTCTTTTTTGATTTATACCATAGCCAAGCTGAATCATAAATCTGGCTCCTAGTTGAGTCCAGGGAATACCTCTTGCTTCTGCTTCTTTGACTATAGCTTCTGTGCTTGGCCCTAAAGCTGCCTGACTTTTGAATTCCTTAAGGTCTTCTAAATCTTGCTGTAATTCGGTTGCAGGATATGTACCTGTCTCAACAATACTTTGGCAAAGTCTCACCGCTGCTCGTGCAGCATAGCGACCTGCTGGTTCATGTTCATATTCTATTACTACCTGAAATATTCCAGGAGTCGATGTTTCCCGTGTCCGACCAAAAGCAACTGGCATTTGGGCGAGTTGTTGAAGTTCTAGGGCAACGTGTTCTATGACATGGCCTATTAGTGTCCCTTTTTCAACACGACTGAGAAAACCGCCCCTGACTCTAGGGGAACAATAGTGCTCTACAAGACCTGGTAGTACCTTGATTAATCCTTTGTAGAAGCCAGGAATATCAGATGTATATCTTTCGTACAGGTCTTCTAAGTCTAGACGCATAACCACCAGTTTATGCCGGCGGATGCTCCAGTAGTTTGGACCGCGTAATGTCTGGAGTTTGAGGATTTTCATAGGAGGATTTGAAGGTTATGCTCAGAATCTACAGAAGCAATGGCGGTTTTATTTTGAATTTCGGCTCACACCATTTGCTAAACTGTTTAATACAAACTTTTTTTCAGGCTGCACTAATCCTTTCTCCATCTTGAAAAATATATATCTGATAAATAAATTTATCAGTTTTTTTGATAATCCTTTGATGGTAGAAGGAAGAATTTGGGCTTTTTATTCTGTTTTACAAAAAATACATTCTTTTCAGTTTAAAATTAGATTTTCTGTCCACCCAACTAGGCAAGCTACTAATCTACCACAACACATTAGTTACGAATTTAGTAAATTATCAGAAATTCTATTAATTAATCAAGAGGCATAATTGTTTCAGACAGCCCTGGTTTCATGGTATGGGAATGGAGATCGTAGCCATCGCCGTGGCACATTATATGTACTCTTAAATTTGATATGCTCAAGGGATCTGCTACATCTACTTTCGTAGCATTTGTATATGACATTTCTGTAGTATCTATAATTGTCACTGTACCTTTACCCATTACTCGAATTTGACTATCTCCTTCAAATAATGCACAGGTATCTTCATCTATACCTATACCTATTTTGTCCGGATGGGTAGCAATGGCGCTCAATAAACGGGCCATACGATTTCGATTATGAAAGTGTTGGTCTACAATCAGGTCTGGCAATATACCCAAGCCAGTTGTTAAATCAACTAAGGACTTATTGGGGGATGAGCCACTACCACCACTTGCTATCATCTGATGTCCCATTACTGCTGCTCCTGCACTTGTTCCAGCTAGAGCAATTTTTCCATCTATAGCTCTACTTCTGATTTCATCCATCAAAGGTGTTTCAGCAAGTAGGGAACAAAGACGCAGTTGGTCTCCACCAGTCATAAAGACTCCAGTACAATCTTCTAAGGATTCTAACCATCTTGGGTCTTCTCCCTGATACCTTTCCCGGATATCAAATATCTTCAGACCTACAGCACCCATTTCTTCAAAAACCTTGCGGTATCTATCTCCTTGTGCTCCTGGTTCTCTAGAGGCAGAAGGGATAACTGCTAGCCTGGCATTTACTCCTCCTGCACGATTAAAAAAAGTTTGTAGAATCTCTTTTCCATGAACTTTATCTTCCGCCCCTCCGATTACCATAATGGTTGTTTTTGTCGGACGTAATATATCTAGTTTTGAAGCTTGAGACTCTAACTGTATCATTTTATTAGTCTTGGACAGCAGGTATGCATTAAATTTCAATAATTTCAATAGTCTGTTATAATACTAGACTATCTTATAACCTTGCAAGTCCCCAGCTAACTATTGAATTTTTCAACAAATCATTTGATTTAGTTAGAATCTAAATTTCAATTGGCTGGATTAACTTGTAAACTTTTAGCATAGTCTAAATAAAGATTAATCTCAACAATTTCTAAATTTTTTAAGACACTCTAAGTATATTTTTAAGTTTTGTGCAATTTGATGTTATCACTCTGTTTCCAGACTTTTTTACAACACCCCTAAGTTCAGGTTTGTTAGGGAAAGCCCTTGATAAAGAGATTGCCAAGGTTAATTTAGTTAACCCTCGTGATTATACCACAGACAAGTATCATAAGGTTGATGATGAATCTTATGGTGGAGGAGTAGGAATGGTGTTAAAACCAGAACCTATATTTGCTGCTGTAGAGTCATTAACAACTAGACCGCGACGAGAAGTTATTCTCTTAACTCCCCAGGGAGAAACAATGTGTCAACAGCTATTTAAGCAGTTAGCTATAGACTATGACCAACTTATTTTAATTTGTGGTCATTATGAAGGTATTGATGAAAGAGTACAATATTTAGTTACTAGAGAAGTGTCTTTAGGAGATTTTGTCCTTACAGGTGGAGAGATACCAGCTTTAGCTTTAATTAATGGTGTAGTGAGGTTACTTCCAGGAACAGTAGGTAAAGCTGAGTCACTAAAATACGAAAGTTTTGAATATGGATTACTTGACTATCCTCATTACACTCGACCATCTAATTTTCGTGGTTGGAAAGTACCAGAAGTTCTGCTATCTGGAAATCATGCTAAAATAGCAGAATGGCGTTATCAACAACAAATTCAAAGAACAAAATCTCGTCGCCCAGATTTACTGAAAAATAATAGAGACCTCTAGAAAATCTAGTTATTTTGTCGATCTACTTAACTTGCTCATGGTGTTTGATATTAGGTATATCTAATACCATAAGCACACTACTTTCATACATTTGATAATCAATTTTATCAATAGTTTGATAGCCTAGTTTTTCAAAAAAAGGAACTAAGTATGCTTCGGCATCTACAAAATCAAATTTAATTCCATCTAGCAACTGTTGTTTGTATAATGCTTGCATTATTCTTAAGCCTATACCATTTCTTCTAAAATTACTTTGAACCATAAACCTCCCAGTAATTGATGTACATAAAGGATGTGCATCTCCTACTTTTTCCATTTGATAGAGTTTTGTATAGTAATCTATGTCTAAATTTTCTGAGTCTAAGTTTTTAGTATAATTGCATCTAATAGTACCAACCAATTCATTATGATCAAGAGCCATAAATAGATTAGCATATAAGTCCAATGGGTCTTCTACTTTCTTTTGTTGATGGTTCGGTTCATAGTTTGGACAATTTTCAAACCATCCCAGTTCTTCTACATAGATTTGATAGCGCAATTTGAAAATTTCTTCTTTTTCTTCAGGAGTCTGAGCTAGTGTTATTTCTAACATGGTATTTATAATGTCAACTTAACACAATTTTCAAGATGGCAGAGGTGATTTTTTTATGTATAATAAATCCTCACAAAAATTACTTCTATAAATCCTTTATAGATTGTTAATTCTTCACTCAACTCCTAGCTTTTCCCATATAAATTCTGACAATTTATATTTTTTTAACACATTTAGGGGTAAATGAGCAGAACCTTGAATGTATCCCAGACAATTTTCGCTTTGACAAATACAATCAAATCCTCGATCCATAGACCATTCTGTAGATGGATAAAAGAATGTGAATTCTTCTCCAATTTCGATGTTTCGTAGGGCAATTACTACCCTTTTTTGAGTATCGAAAAAAACATTAGGATTGCAACTATGATTAATATATTGCAAAAATTCTGGGTCAAGCATAATATGTTGGCGATCGCTAATTTGGACAGTTAAATAGTTGGGGCGATCGAGTATTTCTTTATGGCTAAAATTACTGATAACCTCTCCAGACTTCAACTCAATAGTCGTATGTAGAGACTTATTTCCACTGATTTTACACTCCCGAATTTCCGCAATAGAGCTAACTTTTGTGATTTTTTGACTTACCTGCATAAATTTTTTATTGAGATACAATTTCCTAACATTCTAGAATAAATAATACTATTTTTCTTGACAGATATAAAAATATTTGTGTAATTTAATAAAAAAATTAGTTATGAATAAATTTTTCAGATTCTTCTTTTGAAAAAACCAAAAAACAGTTATGCTACAGGTAACTTTTTCATAAAGCCCTATTTAGCCTTTTCCATTAAAGATTAAAGATAAAAAGAGCAGATTTATGCCAATTTCTCTCTCTACTAACCTTCTGCCACAGATAAATTATCTTGTTGATCGATAATTTTAACAATTCCATCATTTGTTAAATCTCTGATATATTCTAATAAATCATTCTTAAGTACTTCTGGCTCTACCTGCTCTTCCTCTAATAAATCCTCATAAGCCTCTTGAATAGACCCAGAACCTATTAAAGCAAATAACATTTTAGCTGCCATATCATCCAAAATAAAATCTTCACCTTCTTGTTGAGAGTTAACTAAAAAAATTTCTCCTTCATCTTCTGCTAAAAAAAAATTATCCGTTAATAGCACTTGTTGAGTTAATATAATCTCCACAACTTACCTCTACTGACAATAAAGTTAATAAAAAAAAGTAGTTTTGTACAGTCAAGATATACTATACAATAATTTGATAAAAACTACTATTTAAGGTATTTAAATTAGAAAAATGAATCTTCGCATAGGTAATGGCTACGATATCCATAAGTTAGGACCTGGAAGACCTCTAATACTTGGAGGAGTCAAAATTGACCATGAAATGGGATTAATTGGTCATAGCGATGCGGATGTTCTGACCCATGCAATTATGGATGCAATGTTAGGCGCTCTGAGTTTGGGTGATATTGGCCATTTTTTCCCTCCCAGCGATCCACAATGGGCTGGAGCTGATAGTATAGAATTGTTGAATCGTGTCAATCATTTAGTTAAGGCTAGCTGCTGGCAAGTTAGTAATATTGATTCAGTAGTAGTAGCAGAACGTCCTAAACTCAAGCCACATATCAAAGAAATGCAATCGCGCCTCGCTGCTACTTTAGAACTACAAGCAGATCAAGTCAGCATAAAAGCTACTACTAATGAAAAATTAGGTCCTGTAGGTCGAGAAGAAGGTATTGCTGCTTATGCTGTAGTTTTGCTAAATAAATATGAAGGATAAGTGGTCATCGGAAATATTAATAGTGGAAATATTTTTTCGTTCTAGGATTTTTAGGAATATAGCCATCCTAGATAAAATATGAGCATTAGCTACATATCAAGAGAAGTAACCCTCAGTATTTAGATAACTAATATTTGTTCAAAACCTATTTAGGACAGCTATAGGAAAGAAAAAGAGAAGAATATGGAAAAATGGTCAAGTCTATCTAGCTAAATGTTGTGAACCATTACCTATTAAATGGAGATGGAAAAATTATCATATCTTTGTGATTGCAGCTATTTACAAACTACGCATTAAGTATTTGCATTTTTGATATCTCAGAATTTATTTCATAACTAAAAATTTTTAAATTGATCCAATATAAATTTTGTTAGTACTCTTTAATTGAATAATAAATCAATTCATAGTTGAGCGGTCGCGGAGCGCGGAACGGAGTTCTATGCCTCAACTATACCCTCACTAATAATCATAGAGTTGTTGGGAATTAAGCAAAAAAAATGGCGTTGCTTAAATGTAATGATAATTAGACATCTACTCCACCCATAGGGAGTAGGGAGTAGGCAGCTTTGCTTTAGGGGTAAAGAATTGATAATTTCTTTGGGATATAGATATTGATTTTTGATTCTTGGAGATGTCTATGAGCTGAAGGTAAAATTGAAAAACTGATGTTTTGCGCCCAAAGTTAATCTCAAAATCATTACCACTCAGCAACGCAAAAAAAATGGCTAAAACCCTTATTAGTCAAGGTTTATAGTGTTTTTTGCCTCCAATCCTGAAAATCTTATAGAGTAAGCTTTTGAGCCTTGTCGAGCCGTCAAAAGTGACATTTGAGTGGATAGTAAATAGCTACTCAAACAGACACTGGATAGAAGTTTTTTACCGAGAAGCGCTGATGATGGTTGGGATTAAAAGAATATCAAGTAACAGATAAATGGAGTCTAGAACGCCATTTGATCGAGAGTATTTTATACCTATACTTTGATCATTTGGCATAAGCTAACTACAGGATTACAGAGGCAATGGGGGAAACATTTGAAGACATTTACTGATGCAATAGTACGCTTTTCGTATAGCTATATCTTTCCGTTTTTTTGGTGTTGCACAGTGACGAATGATTTGATATTTTTGATAGAATTGGATTGTGGATTAATCAATTGCTAGAATGATTAATTAATGGTTTTTTTTAGTCAA
Organism: Okeania sp. SIO2F5; assembly: GCF_010692685.1. NCBI lineage: Bacteria > Bacillati > Cyanobacteriota > Cyanophyceae > Oscillatoriales > Microcoleaceae > Okeania > Okeania sp. SIO2F5. The sequence continues at coordinate 16,972 of NZ_JAAHGU010000060.1, forward strand.
AATCTAAACCAATTTTTGGCGATATCATTCCATAATGTGCAACCCCGTTTTTTTTGATTGGTTGGCTAATAATCGTGACGTATTTTCTTCTCACAGAAAGAGTTGAGGCTATATTTTGGCTTAAAAGTTGTGTAAGTCCCGTTACAAGAAAAACTAAGGGACTCTTGGTTAGTTGCTCACCCATTATTAGGTAAGTAACAAACTAAGAGTCCCACAGTTCTAGAATTAAAGAAGTTTTAAAGCAAGAGTTCTATAATCTTGCCTAAATCCCTAATTTCCTAGGACAAGGAGTTGATTACATAGTCTAAGAGAGAATTGTACTCTGTCAAAGCTTGAGGAGACAAATCGCGAGGAGCACAACCACGATTACGAGCAAAGCTTAAAGCTTCAACATAAGGTGCAGTAGGTAAGCTTAGAGCACGATAAACTTCACGCTGACCAGCAATTCCCCACTCATCAAGAGGGCCAGTTCCACCAACTACTAAGCAGTAGCTGACTAAGCGCAGATAGTGCTTGACATCGCGGAGACACTTAGCCTTAAAAGTGTCTGTGGAGTTAGCTTGACCAGCATCATTCAAGTAAGGAAACTTCTTGATGCAAGCATCATAAGCTTCTTGAGCAACTGCATCAAGATTACCAGCTAGCTTTTCAGCTGCTTCCAAACGAGCTGCGGAACGCTGGATAGAACCTTGTACTGATTCTAGATCGGAACTGCTAGGAAAACGACCTGCTGCATCAGCAGCGGTAACTACTGTGGTAATAACTGATTTCATTGTTTATTCTCTTCTGTGTTTGACTTTGTTAGATTGGTATTGAAACTTACTTGGTCTTGGCTAATCGTAATAACTGAAAAGCCAATAAACTAGATACCTTTAGAGGTATGGTGTAGCAAGACTTTTTGAGAGTAATTAGCTTAGAGCAGCAATTACTGTATCAAAATAGCCACTTGCTTCAGCAACTAGGCTAGCGCAACGATCTTCTGTTACAGTAGCTCCCATGATGCGCTTTTTATCTCCTGCAAATTCATCACTAGGCTGATCTTTGATGTGAGCTGCAGCTTGAGCTTTCATAATTTGAACAGCGCGAACTGTAGATGTAGCAGGAACACCTAATGCAGTGTAGGTTTCTTTTAAACCATTTAAGCAACGGTCGTTGAGAACAGAAGCATCACCAGCAAGTAGTGCGTAGGTAACGTAGCGTAGGATGATTTCACCATCACGCAAGCAAGCAGCCATACGACGGTTAGGATAGCAGTTTCCACCAGCTTGGATTAATCCCTGGTTTTCACAGATCATTCCAGCAATAGCATCAGATACCATGCAGCTTGCGTTACTAGCAATGGCGTTTACTGCATCAAGACGTCTGTTGCCTTGAGCAATAAATTCTTTGAGCTTATTTAATTCATCGCCACTAACAGGGGAAGTTGAGGCATCTGCTGAAACTACAGCTTTCGAAAAAGCATCTAACATTGAGCTCTCCTTAAAAATTGATTTTTTTGTAACCTTGATTTGAAGTTTCTAATAAGAAGGTCTCTTTTGTCTCGCTTTCTGAGGAAGAAAGTAATAATTCGTAAACAAGTAAATATTTGTTACGACTTTCCAGGCAATTAGCCAATCAGGTGTCCAGAAGCTACGATCAAAACCAAATATTTATATATAGCAGTAGGTTTTTTGGCGTTTGATATCATGTCTGGTTGAATACTTATAAATAACGACGGAGGAGTCAGGAGCTAGGTAGGTGAGCCGTCGGATTAGCAACGTACAGGAGGGAAGAAGAAGGAAGTTTTTTATTACTAATTAAACGGACATGATATGACAATAAATTTGGGTTGTCAGGGAGTAGAGAGTAGGGAGTAGGGAATAGAGAAATGTCCGCGCCCTATTTGCGTAGTGCTATAAATGCCAAAATGTCAATCAATCATTACCGAAAAGCTTCCGTTGAGAGTAAGTGTGTTTGAATCAGGGGATGAAAACGAGCGAGCCTTTTAGGGTAAAGACTTTAGTTGTCCTAATTACATAGTACAATTAGCTTGAGTTTAAAGTTTCGAGCTCGATAAATGTATGCTTGTTAACAAGTTTTAGGGGAGTCATACCAAATTCGGTTATTAAAGATATTTGGTAGTCCTGTATGGTAATGGTGAGGATATATATTAGAGTTGTTGGGAATTAAGCTAAAAAAATGGCTAAAACCCTTATTAGTCAAAGTTTATAGTGTTTTTTAAGCCTAAAAGCCTCAAAAGCTTACTATATAAGCTTTTGAGGCTTTTGAATTTTTATTTCCCAACAACTCTATTTTTTAATTTCTCCCACACTCCCCATCTCCCCATCTCCCCATCCCCCTATCTGTATATTAGACATCTCCAGAAAATAAACTTGCCCTTTATTTGCTATAAACTAGGGTTTGCTGAAAAAGTCTTATGAGTGAGGGTAGGAGACAGGAGACAGGAGACAGGAGACAGGAGACAGGAGAAATGGGAATGAACGAGGAGGTAGGAGTAAGAATTTTAAGAATGATTTTTATGCCCAACTCTGGCCTAAAATACTAACTTTTTGAGCGTGAAGAACTGAAAACCAGGCACTTTTTAAAGGCCCCAAAAAGGCTAAAACCTTTATCTGTAAATACTTTTAGATTTAATCAACAAGCCCTAAACTAGAGTGTAATAACTCAAAAAATCATTTTCCGTGTTTTTTTTCTAAAAAAATCTTCCCTTTTCCCTATTCCCTACCTTTACAAAAAGTCTATATCTTTTTCACGCCTATATCTATTAATTTGGTATTATGATCCAGCGTTATTAAGTAACCTGATAATATCTTGATAACCATTAAATTCTGCAAGCATTAAAGCCGTACAACCGCCTTGATTTTTATCATTCAAATTAGCACCATAATCAATTAATAGTTTTACAGCTTCAGCATGGCCTTGATATGCTGCCCACATTAAAGCTGTCGCTTCATTATCATCTCTAAGATTAATATCAGCTCCTTTTTCTAAGAGTATTTTTAATGTTTCAATATCGCCTTGATATGCTGCTTTCATCATTGGAGTAGAACCACCTTGAGCAGAAATATTAACATCTGCCCCTACATCTAGCAAAACATTAATAATTTCTTGATGTTTTTGCCATATTGCCAAAGTTAAAGCTGTTTCTCCAAGATGTTTACTATTCAATAAAGATGTCAAATTTTGCTTTTCTATTTTGTTCAATAAAATTGATACAATATCCGTATAACCATGAAAAATTGCTCCAAATAAAGGAGTATCACCTGCTTGATTCTTAGTAACAATTTCAGCCCCATAATTTAGCAGTAGTTTTACCATTTTGGTATGATTTTCTACTACAGCAAAACTTAAAGCTGTTTCTCCTTCTAAATCTTGAGAATTAACATCAGCATGAGCATCCAATAAAGTAGAAGCGATCGCTACATTTCCTTCTGCAGCAGCAGCCATCAAAGCTGTACCACCATTTCTACTTTTAATATTAACATCTGCCCCTGCTTCTAACAAAACTTTTACTACTTCTAAATGACCTAGGTCAGCAGCTAAAATGAGTGGATTTTCTCCATCTTTGTCTTTAAAATTAATATCAGCACCAGCTTTTAATAGAGTCTTTACAGCAGGTAAATCACCTGTTTCTGCTGCTTGCATTAACCATGTTTTACCTTGTAAATTTCTAGTATTTACATTCACACCATGATTAATCAAAATTTCTCTTATTTCTGCATAATTACTATCAGCAACTATAGATAAAGTAGACTCATCGACCCTCGCCCCACCATCTAGTAAGACCTTAACTACATCTTGATAACCTTGACTCGTTGCTAAACCCAAGGCTGTATCATGGTCTTTATCCACCACGTTAACATCAGCTCCAGCAGCGATTAATTGATTGGCCACTGCTACATAACCATTCATTGAAGCAACCATGAGTGGGGAACTACCATCATCATTTTTGCCATTGACATCAGCACCCCTACTTAACAAAAGTTCTACTATTTCCGCCCGTCCATGAGCTGCAGCTAACATCAAAGCTGTAACACCCAATTTTTTTCTTATATAGTTGACATCAGCACCTTTATCTAGTAAAGCAGAGGCTATTTGAGCATACCCCTTTTCTGCAGCAATCATTAAAGCCGTTGTACCATCTAGAGCTTGAGCATTAGCATCAATATTTTGAGCCAGCAAGGTACATACTTGGGCAAAATTAGCATTTTTAACAGCCTGGACTAAGAAAATTTCTTCTTTTTGCGAAGCCATACCGACAACCATAATCTACGTTTTTAAGATCACATAAGATTAACTTGCTGTTATGCTAACTTTTATGAAGTTTTTTTACTAATCCCAGAGAGAAGATTAATTATGGATCTGCCAATTCCAGAATCTATTAAACCATGGCTCAATTTTTTTCATCCCGCCATTATGTGGATACTATTGGCCTTGACAATTTACGCCTTATATCTCGGCATCAAAGTTCGTAATAGTAGAACTGCTACAGATACAGAAAAGAAAAAAGAATTTGCTAAATTTAAAATCAAACATCACCAAGTTGGCTCCTTTCTCTTAGCTTTTATGGTTTTAGGGTCTCTTGGTGGAATGGCCGTCACTTATATCAATAATGGAAAATTATTTTTTGGCCCTCATCTCTTAGCCGGGTTAGGCATGACAGGAGCGATCGCTATCTCTGCATCTTTAACTCCTTTTATGCAGAAAGGCCAAGATTGGGCTCGCTACAGTCATATTGTTCTTAATGTGTCAATTCTTGGTCTTTTTAGCTGGCAAGCGGTAACGGGAGTCGAAATTATGTTAAGGATAATTAGCAATATGTAAAAGATTGGAATTAATCAGGGGATTAAATTTTTCCCTGATTTTTAGGTTCCATATCTTTTACTTGCGTTTTCTTTGTTTGGGAAATGGCAAGTTATGAGTGGTATGAAAATCTACTTGAGTTTTGTGACTCAAGCATCTAGATACTTGTTGTACTATTTTAAGTAATAAACTATCGCCAGTTTTTTGAATCAAACTAGGAGACATTTTCCGAATAAACTGGGGAAATTTTACACCTACGGTCAAATCCAAATCCCATTTTGCACCAGTCATCACAGGAGGCAGTCCTAACTTTTGAATTTCCTCTTGAGTAAAAAACTGTTCTGTGGGTAACTCTAGCAACTTCATTTCTGATTGAAAGTTTACTTGATATCCAGGAGGTGTATAATTAGGCACTGGGATATATCTAATTTTATATATTCCTGCGGAGTCTGGTGGTACCAATTCCAGACCTACTCTAGCTTCAACCTGGTATCCAAAAGAACCAAATTTTCCGAGCGACAAATCATAGCCATTTTCTCCAATAGGCTCAACTTTCATCGGATGAGCACATTGACAAAACCAACTACGATGAGATGCAAAGTGCTTTGCTACAGTATCTACATTTGCATATAATTTCATGCAGTCATTGTATTTTGTCTTAAACCAGGTAGTTGGGTTAGTTTCTGATACTTCTATTTCTGTTGTACTTACATAGAAATCACTAACCAAGTTTTTGTCCATCTCTACAGTTTGATGTCCTGCAAAGTTGTGATCCATGATTCATTCTCCTATGTATATATATATACACTATATATAATATTTTGAGGATTTCCAAATTGCTATATAGATTTATACAAAGAATTTATATTTATAGCAGGCAACAGGGAAAAGTGAGAAAAACACCCTGATTCGGATAGTCATCAGTCTATTGTCCGTGCTATACCCGTCTATTAGACCTCTTTGGAAAAGAGGGAGGAGAGTAGGGAGTAGGAGGAAAGAATTGATGGTTTTTGCGCGATAATTGATTTGATTTTTGATTATCACCAGATGTCTATTGCTATATCTTTAAAAGTAGAGAGTTCGTAATTGAAGAAGGTGTCAGGAGGGAAAGTTAAGTTCGTTGGAGATACTCTCGTGCAAATTATAAGGATTTGAAAATCTAAGTTACCCCTTAACTAGAAGCACAGAGCTATCCAAATACCCTATCTACAATTCCCTTCTGACCGCTGATTACTAACTTGCATTCAAAAACTGTTAAAATTTAGAACTTTATTATAGATAAATTGAAAAATGAAAGTATTCGTTGCTGGAGCAACTGGCCAAACAGGTTGTCGAATTGTACAAGACTTAGTAAGACGAGATATTCCTGTAAAAGCTCTGGTTCGTGACTTAGAAACAGCTAAAGAAATTTTGCCTCCAGAAGCAGAGTTGGTAATGGGGGATGTCCTGAATTCTCAAGGTCTCTACGCTGCTATTGAAGATAGCACAGTACTATTATGTGCTACGGGTGCTAAACCTAGTTTTGACTTTACTGGTCCATATCAAGTGGATTATGTAGGAACTAAAAATTTAGTGGATGTTGCTAAACAGAAAGGTATTGATCGTTTTATTTTAGTTTCATCCCTATGTGTGTCTAAATTTTTTCATCCCCTAAATCTATTCTGGCTAATTTTATTCTGGAAGAAACAAGCTGAAGGATATATTCAGAAAAGTGGTCTGAATTATACTATTGTTCGCCCTGGTGGTCTGAAAAATGATGATAATCAATTTCCTATTGTTATGGAATCTGCTGATCGCTTATTTGAAGGTAGTATTCCTCGAACTAAGGTAGCACAAGTTTCTGTGGAGGCAATATTTCAACCAGCAGCTTGTAATAAAATTGTGGAAATTATTACTGAGGCAGAAGCACCAGAAAAATCTTGGGAAGAGTTATTTATTTCTGTCTCTTAAATGTAGTTTGAAGGTAATAAATCAAGATGAACTTTAATATCATGTCCTCTGGTATCGTTTGTGTAAACCAAAGGGTGAATATCTACAAAAAATTTAAGTTTTTTTGGACTTTTAAGTCTTCTGTTTTAGATAACTAAAGTCTTCTTCCCTCTTACTTCTTCCTTCTTCCTTACCTTTACCGAAGAGTTAATAATTAAATAATTCAGCTTTGTTAGCCTCCCCTTTCAAGGGGAAAAAATTTATTTTTTCCTTTTAGTCAATCCTCTCCCTAAAAGGGAGAGGTAATTATCCATTATCCATTAATGAAAATACCGATTATACTGGACTTGGTATAAGTTATGGCATAGCACATTTTAAAATTATTTTAATACAGTAATTATTATAAAAAAATCAGCTATTGTACTAAAAAAAAAGGGGCGCAACTTTTTAATAATTAGGTTAAACTAGAGGTTGATTAGGAAACTTTACTACATGAAATTCATAGTAGGTAGCTTCCAAAAAAATGTTGAAAATTCCTCCTTTATTATTTAGATGCATCCGGTTAAACCTAAGATTATCAGAAGAAAGAAGTCAAGGTCTTCTTATGGTCGTTTTATGCTTTTCAAACGTTTAATTTTTATATCTATATTTATCATCTCTTTTATTTCATTTTTCCAAATTTTTAAGGGGAACTCAAATATAAGTAAACAGGAAATAACTAAATTAATTTCTCCTAATAAATATAATTACAATGGTGGAGATAAATGGCCTCAACTAGCAATGAAAGGTGGAGATCCTTATATTCGTGCATTAATGCGAACTATTTCAGCTAGCGAGTCTAATTATTCTCGGCCTTATCATGTTGTTTATACAGGTAAAAATGTATCTAATTTGAGTAAACATCCAGACTGGTGTATTACCATCGTTTCTGGTCCGAATAAAGGGAATTGTAGCACTGCAGCTGGACGATATCAAATGTTAACAAATACTTGGTATCTAATGGCAAGACGTTATCATCCTCAACGTGGCTGGTTTATGTTTTGGGAATCTTACAGTTTTGAGCCAAAATATCAGGATGCTGTTGTACATGGTTGGTTAAGCGATCGCAAATATTGGAAAGCAGATATTCCTGGGTTATTAAGAAAAGGAAAATTAGACCGAGTTTTGCGGTTATTATCTGGAACATGGACGAGTTTAGGATATGGAATTGAAACTAATTCTATGAGTAGGAATTTACCAAGAGTATATCGGGAAGTTTTGGAAAATGAATTAAGTATTTTAGGGGATAATTTTTATCAAAAAAAGGAAAACTCTGTGATAGTTGAGTATTTTCCTAAGGATGTTGACAATGGAGTAGTTGAAAAAGCTTTAAGAACTTTAGATTATCAGTTAATACTTTTACCAACTATAGTAGTGGATATGCCTAGTAATTCAATTTGGTTTGGTTCAGCAGTAAGTATAAAAGATGTTAAATTAGTTGCTGAAAAATTAATTAGTTCAGGTGTGAGTATTAAAGCTATTCGGCCTTTTAATAAAAAAGTTGCATTCTCAGATTTATTGATTCAAGTGGGAGCTGACCCAGAGGTAAAAAATAGACCATCTTTAACCTTAGAGGAAGTTCGGAAAAAATCTAGTTTTACTAGAGATGATTAATTCAACAATTAATAATTAATAATTACTTCTTCTTGTCCTTCAAATGAATAGGATTGGCGAAAAGGATTTTTTTGATTTATTTATTCTTGAAATCAGAGACTTTAAAGTTTAATTATTCGCTAAACAGGGAAGAGGAAAATTATCCCAAATAATTGAGAATTTCTATATTAATTTACTTGATAGTTAATTGGGATTTAATAATAATAAAATCTGCGTCTTAATATGAAATTTGGTTATGCAGTTGTCGCAATCTATACTTACATTCAATGCAGATATAAAATGTCGGAATATCCCTAGATAATTTCCACTTTCTCCTTTCTACTGACTACTAAATTATACGATAACTAATTATCCGGATACTATATTAAGCTATTTCAATCATTCAATAACTTCTGTTATAGAATTGTAGGTAGTGGTGTAAAAGTATTGATTTTTGTAGTTTTGTTTCTGATAGTGAAAGGGATTTACTTATAAATATTACTACATCTACAGGACTACCGAATTGTAGAAATAAAGTTATTGTGATTACAATTATGGACTGCTACAACGAAAAAAAAAGATTAGTAAAAACTTCAAGTCAATGCAATAGTAAATCTCTGACTCCTCAGAAAAAACTCTTTCAGATTTGGTGAAAGATTATCTAAAAATACTACGATAATTACTATACTTTTCAAGAACAATGGTGGGGCGATAAAAGTCTGAATTGGGAAGGTGCTTTAGAGAGAACTTGGATGTCTAGGTTTCCAGATGGCAAAATGCACTCTCATCAGCGTCGAGTATCCTCTAAATTAGGGGTAGGATTAAGAGTTTCACTAGCAGATGACCTACAACCTTCCTTAGAGACCTTCGAGCAACTTTATGACTGGGTAGAATCTGTTACTAATCGGGTTAAGGGTCTGGGAGTAATGACAACTTATGATGTAGCTCAACGCTTGGGTATGTGGTTAGATTTATACCCAACTATAGTTTACCTTCATCAAGGAACGTCGGCTGGTGCTGAAAAATTCAATCTAAGAGGAAAGACTGCCCCTCTTGATGCTTTCCCTCCAGAAATTCAACAGTTAGGAGCTGCTCATGCGGAGAATTTTTTGTGTATTTACAAAGAGCATTTTATTTCAACTTCAGTTGTTTGATTAGATAGATAGGAATCCTAAATCAAATCAAAGACTACGATATTATATCATGTCCGGATAATCAGTGATAAAAAAATTTTTGTTTGTAGTTTTTTAAATGTAGTGCGGGCATCTTGCCCGCAATAGTTGTACCTCATGCTTAGTAGAACCTGCTATATGTTTATAATTCTATAATTAGGGTTTGCTGATTAAATCTAAAAGTCTTTAGATATAAAGGTAAGTGCCTTTTTAAGTATCAAAAAGTGCGAGGTTTATAGGTGGTAATAGTTCAAAAATTTAGGATTTTGGTCAAGAGTTGGGCAGAAAAATCAAGGGACGATTCTTCCTGCTATTTCCTCTATAATTTCTATTTATCCTGACTCCTGACTCTTGACTCCTCCCCTTACCATGTATACTTATTCAGCAAACCCTAATTATGGTTTTTCCAAAAAAAATTAGATTATTTGCCCAGTCAGTAACTAGAAATTATGGCTACATCAAAAAATAGACAAGAAATAGACTAAACTATTCATTCTGACTCCTGACTCCTGACTCCTAAAAAATTCCCGCCATTTCCACCAACTCTACACAAACTTGATTCAAAAATTCCCGGTCTACTTGTTCTGGTAATTCAGTTTTAATCTCCTTAATTTCATCAAACAAATCATCAGCTAATTTTTTGACATTTTCATAAGCAATATCCCCATTTCTAATCGATAATAAATACTCTGCATCTCCCATTTTTTTCCGATTCACATAAAGCACCCCCTCCCGCAAAATTTCAATTCCCATTCTTAACAACCGAATACAATGACTCATGTGCTTGGCATCATATCCACACTTTTTTTCTAACTCCTTCCGTTGCAAATTTCTACCTTTATTCCAACTACAATAAGCTTCCCATTGACTTAAACTTTGCCGATAAGCTTGAGTTAAGTGCAACAGATTAATAAAATCGTTTTTTGCTCGCGTATATTCTTGCACTTTTGGTAATAATTTTTCAGAAATAGGGTGCTGTTTGAGAATCGCTTTGTAATCAATTTTTTCTAATAGCAAATCTCGTAGTTGCTGAGTGGGTTCTAAAAATTCAATACAGTCTCTAACCAACATATAAAGGAATTCCATAAAAGCATTAACTTCTGATTTGGTTAAAGGCCGATAGCTATCTTCATTCAGTCCAAAATCTTGAGGTTCTGGCTTTTTTACTGGAGGATTTAATAGCCATTTTCTATGAGTTTCCACTCGTTTAATTTGAGAGTAAGCATAACCAGCAAAAGAAGCTCTGATTTTTTGGGAAATAAATGCCTGACGATAGGAAATTAGCTTTTTTCCCACTGGCGATAAATGTAAGTAAAATTCTGAATCTAACCAGAGAGTTTCTAATATATTGGGATTGTTGTTATAGACCAAGGTCAGAAATTTTCTTAACTCATAAACCACACAATCTTTGACATTATCTAATACTGGATATAAACCTATTCCTGGTTCATCCCAACCTCGGTCTTTTTGTTCAACAGATTTGAAACCTAAATAATAATCTTTGGGAGCAATAAAAACGCCTTTATAATCACAATCTGATGAAGGTGTGGAAGTACCGTAAGCTTGAGAACCTGTCAGGGCAAGTAATATTAATCCTGATTCTACTGTTTTTCTATCCATTCAAATCAAAATTCAAAATTCAAAAGTTATATAAGAAGATCCTTGGGCTTTTGATCGCTTTTTTTCAGAGGGATCGCCTCGGCGTATTATTTATATTACTAATATATTACAAAAAAATATTCCTGCCATCTGGTAAAGATGTTGATTGACTGTTGTGAGAATGTGATTTTTTACTATTGCGTATGTCAAAATAGTAATGAATATATTTTTTATCATTTTCTTTGTGGGTTTAATACCCCACCGTCAACGGGGGTGTTCACGCATTACTTGGGGGAGCGAATCCCCATGTAATTTTCCTCCTGTCTCCTGTCTCCTGTCTCCTGTCTCCTTCTTCAATTCTAATTTTTAATAATCCTAGTTGTTTGTGTCGGTTGACTTGTGAGAGTAGTTTGATGAGAGCGCAAATGACTTCAAGTTCAGTTTTCACAAGGCTTGATACTTTACTATTGCGTATGTCAAAATAGTAATGAATATATTTTTAATTTCTAATTTAGAATTTGTCATAAATATGATCCTTTGTGTTGGGTCAGAGTGTTTTGAGATGAACCACATCATCACAGTCACGCGCCCAGTAGGGAAGTTCCATGGAACGTCCCTACTGTGGTCTACCGTGCAGGAAAACCGCGCTACCGGATTTGATATCATCTCCCCATATACTCAAATTTATTCTGCTATTTGAGAATACCGACGTTTAGTTCTCGACTATGAACAACTACCAGAGATTAGTGAAGCTCTGATTTACAGTGCAATAATTTAGATTAATGTTACAAAGGCTTGGTGCTAAAAAATCTGGCTGTTCTTAAGATTTGTTTTACAAACAGTCTCTAAGATCCACATCGAAAAACATATCTCGTTTTAAGAAGGGTCTTCTTTTGTTTCTCGTTATTAGGTCCACACCCTTTATTTCCTTTGGTAACTCTGTAAATATTAGCCCTGAAGTATGGATCACTAGTATATGAACAAACCGTCCGGGTTAGCTCCTGTGATAAATCTCGAATATTATAATTTTGCACTCCTTCACTTTGACATAATTGAGGCATTACTTTTTTATAATTCCAGTGATCTTCCATACAATTGTGGGCAGCATCTCTTGCTCTTCTCCGACATTCATTTGGTTTCGTACTACCACATCCTCTTCTGGCATTAAATCTACCTACTATTACGCCGTTTTTAGCGGTTAAACTTGAACTTTCTACCTGATAGTACCCAGTACAAGAACGCTTAATATTTCCTGCTAGCCTGATAGGATTCTCAGTTTTATCAATGAAAGGTTCAGGGTCTATATTTTGTGCTCCTTGAGTATGGGATGGATAGTTAACTATTAGTCCTAAGATCAAACTCGACGCTAAAGTTAGAGGTATCCCTAATTTATAAATTTCTTTTATATTCATAAGTCAGACCTCCCCAATAAGTGTTGTATTGAAATTACTCCTTAACTGTCCTTGGTCTCGCTCACTTTTAATATCTCAAAGTAAATCCACTCTGTCTGTTTCTTTTGTCTCCGTGTACACTATTATCTTATTAATCAAAAATTTCAATTACATACATTTTGATAAGTAATTTTACTTAACTACACTGATCTTAATTTCTTTGTGTAAGTATCAAAATATTAAAACCTTACACACCTTGATATATCTTAATTTTAAAGATGGTAGCTTACCCTAAATGCCATAGCTCCCAAGCATTCTCCCATATTTGCTTCACTGACAAGTACCCCTAGTAGTAACCCTTGAGTATCAACCAAGATATGACGATACCCGGCCTTTTACTTTTTTACCGCCATCATAGCCATATACCTCCCCCTGCTTGCTCCGTCCTTACGCTGAGGAAACCTCAGCGCGGGCGGTGCGCTTTTTGCCGTTGTTTTTACCGCCATACGAATCGACAACTGCTGCAGTAGGTTCTGGGTGTCGTGTTTCGAGTATTCTTGTTTCTCGCCGTAGAGTATGATTTATTTCCTCCCAAACACCATGTCGTTGCCATTTACGTACATTTAGTTGATACAGTTTGCCAAGGTGGTAGATCATAGGGCAAAGAACGCCAATGACAACCAGAATAAAAGATATAGAAGATACCATTAACTACTTCTGTGAGATTAGTGTTTGGTTTTTGCCCTCGTTTTTGAGGTTTTGGTAGCAAAGGTTCTAGTAGCTCCCACCTAAGCGATCGCTTAGGTAACTGGCATAAGATTTTCGGGACATTGATTTGACACTCATCGAGGTTTTGGTAGCAAAGGTTCTAGTAGCTCCCACCTAAGCGATCGCTTAGGTAACTGGCATAAAATTTTCGGGACATTGATTTGACACTCATCATTGATTTTTTTATTTTCCTACCTTAAATACCTCTTCATGGCTATCTTTAGCTTTTTTTTACAAACAGTCTCTAAGATTTTTAGACATAGATTTGAAAAAAAATGCAGAGAAGTTCAATAGAGCTTCCCTACAGGTGTTTGATCAAAGGTTTATTTATGATGATAATTCAGTAGTTAACCTGAGATCATATTATGCCTCAACTGCCATACTTTTGATTTTTAACTCTTCAGAATTAATTCCCATGGGCGATTTCCACAAGCGATCGCCCTGCACCAAAGTATGTACGCTCCAACGGTCAGAAGTTTGAGGATAATCGCTACGATAATGTCCACCTCTACTTTCAATTCGCCATGCAGCACTTTTGAGAATTAAAGAACCTAGATCCAAAAGATTGAGCGTTTCTGCAACCATCCGCAACTGTTGTTCAGCATCAGTCGAGTTTAACTCTATCATCTGGTTAGGCAATAGATTTGCTAAAAATTGAACTATATCCAAACCTGCCAAACTTTCTCGCCAATTATTAATTTTATGTAGCGCTCTATCTAACAACTCTCCTTCACGAGAGATACCTGCACTTTCCCACATTAAACTCGGTAGCATTTGCCGAATCAATTCTATCTTTTCCATATCCCCACTCCAATTAAAGTCTACCTGCGACACCTCAGAATTAGGCGCAACTAAATTTGGCTGAATTTCAATGCGAGATAGTTGAGAAGCAAACACTAAACATTCCAACAAAGAATTACTAGCTAAACGATTTGCTCCATGAACTCCCGTACTTGCCGTTTCTCCGATGGCATAGAGTCCACGAATTGAGGTTTTACTCATTAAGTTACAAGCAATTCCACCCATCCAATAATGAGCAGCAGGAGCAACCGGAATAGGTTCTTGAAAAACATCAATACCCCATTGTTTGCAGACATTGATAATATTGGGGAAGCGATAACGAATGCGGTCGGGAGCAATAGGTCGCAAATCTAAATAAACATGAGCTTGGGTGGGATCATCTGCAGTTTTTTGCAAGTGATGAAAAATAGCTCTACTGACAACATCTCTTGGTGCCAACTCTCCAGCAGGATGATATTCAAAGGCAAAGCGGTTTCCACGATCGTCAATTAGATGCGCTCCTTCCCCCCGCACAGCTTCACTAATCAGAAAATGAGGAGCGCCTGGTTTAGTTAAAGCAGTAGGATGAAATTGGAAAAATTCCAAATCTCGTAACACAGCTCCCGCACGCCAAGCTATTGCTACTCCATCCCCTGTACTCACTTCCGGGTTAGTTGTTTGAGCAAATATTTGACCCCCTCCACCCGTTGCCAGCACAACTACAGAAGATTTTAACCACTGAATTTTACTTTGATGGAGAAGACTAATACCTTGGACGCGATTTTTTTGTGGTGTTAGCCATAAATTTAATGCTACTGCCTGAGAAATAACTTGAATGTTTTGACGTTCCAACACTTTTGCTGTAAGTGTATCAATAATAGCTCGACCTGTAGTATCTGCGGAATGAAGTACACGAGGATGTGAGTGGGCAGCTTCTAAAGTCATTGCCAGTTTTTCTCCTTTGCGGTCAAAAGCAACACCCATTTCTACTAGATGAGCGATCGCTTCACCTGCATTCTCAACCATGAATTTTACCGCTTCTTTTTCACATAAACCCACACCTGCTTTGAGGGTATCTTCTAAGTGTAAGAATGGATGATCTGATGGATCTACAGCAGCAGCAATACCTCCCTGAGCGCAGTTACTCGATCCCATATTTATGACATCCTTAGTAACTAAACCAACTCTAAGATGAGTAGGTAAACAAAGTGCAGCATAAAGTCCTGCTGCACCCGAACCTACTACTATAACATCAAAGTAGGGAGAAATGTTTAGAGATTTTAATCTTGGCATTCGTATAAAGTTATTTATTTGATCTAGAATAAATCAGTGTACAATTTTGTTGAGCAAAGCTTTTCTATAAGGAATTTCAGATACATATTTATAGATAGCAATAGACTATCCCTTGCAATTAAGAGGGGACAAGAAGAATGCTTGCTCATTGTCTGCTCATTGTCTACAGATTAGAAAGATTATAATTGCTTTCTTAAAATTCAGCTACTTTTTTACAATTTCTTCGGTTATGAATCAAAAATTATTTAGAGGAACTTATATTTATATTCAGAAGTTATTATGTTTCGGTTTTACTTTTAATATCAAATCCGGTTAAATAACCTCACAATCATTAGACATCTCCATAAAAGATGGAGTAGGGAGTAGGGGGAAAGAATTGATGAATAAGAGTACGATAATTGATTTGATTTTTGATAATTGGAGGTGTCTATTAGGCTAAAACTGATCGTAAGGTAATTGGAAGCATATGCAATTAGACGGATTTGATATGAGCTTTTAACTTTGAACTCTAACAGTAATTAAATAAATACAGCAAATTTCAGGGTAGTAAGGTATAATTTAAAGTTTATCTCTAATTCTTATTCCCTATTCCCTGTGTTTTAAAAGCATAATTTTTTCTACCTCCAAGACTCGAAAACTTCTGTATTTGCTACAAATATTTGTGATTTTTTACCGAATAATTACGGTATAGTTTATGAATAATCTATAATTTTTATTCATTCCTTGCTCCCTGCTACCTATTCCCTAAAAGTATCAAACTTTGTAACTGATCAACTCGAAAACTGCTGTAATTTTTGAAGCTTATCATCAACACAGTATAGGTGTCTAACTTATTTTCAATACCGGAAAATTCTACTTTTAACAGTCGGTCGGCCTCTAAATTTCAATAGTAGAAGCAATAAATGCACCGCGTTCGGCCATTTTATATAATCCGACATGGTGTGATACTTTCTGTGGATGAATAGCAGTTTTTGGTAAACCTTGCTCTGCTGCCATTTCTGCTGTGAGGTCAAAGGTAGCACAACCTTTTTCATATACAGCCACATCTTTTAAAGTAGGCACTAAACCATGATTACGAACCGACAGAATAGTTACAACAAAATCCATCACACAGATATCGGTGCAAATTCCTACCACAACTAAGACTTCCAGTTTGTATTCATTTATCCAGTTTAACAATACATTACGCTGAGTATTAACATCAATAGAACCGATAAATCCATTAATACAATCCTTGGGAACTAATGTTGCGAGGGGATTATCGTGTAACCATTTCAGTTCTGGGACAAGTTCTTCTTCTCCTGTTCCCTTTTCGCAATGAGGTGGATAAGGAGGTTCTGGTTTCCCTGGTTCGTGGGTATCTAAAAATGCTAAAACTGGCCAACCTCGTTCAACAAAAGTTCTCGCTAGGCGATCGCTTTCTGAAATCATTGTAGCAATTTGTTCGTTAGGTTCTTGGGGTGCTAAGGGACCAAACCCAACAGTGCAAAAACCATTAAGTACATCTACTACAATTAATCCGGCAGAGCGATCGGCTATAATATAAGGTCGTGGATCAACAGGTAAAGCAGCTTGAATAGTTGCTAAGGTAGTATCAGGAGTAGCTAGAGTTGTTGTCATTATAATTTACTCAATGAAACAATAATATAAATAATTTTAGCTGAATTTTATTATTTATTTTCCCCTAAAGTACAGGTAGATAAGCTAGATTTAGTTTCGAGAAAATATCTGTCTTAAAACCCAGTCTTAATAGTTGGGAAAATATCAAGCCAAGCTAGTTTTATCTAAAGCTTTTTCTAATTATGGAGTGAGTTTTAGGCGAGCACTCCACAGCCTCAAATATTCAAAATCTAATATTTTGCGTCTTTAATCACACCCAAAATATCGCGCCATTGTTTTTGAGAGTAGTGATATGCAATTTTGTACAATTTTAATTTATGTAAAATAATATCTCCAGGAGAAGTAATATAAATGGATTTCTTTGCCGAAAAGAGTTGAACTTGTTTTCGGCCAGACATATCCGACAACTCAAAGTTATTAGACTGTGCACATTTGGATTAACTATTGCTAAAACTCCATCACTAAATACGGAATTACCACCACAACTATTGCGTTTTTCTAAAACAATAATTGATGCTCCTGCTTCTCTAGCAGAAATAGCGGCGGCTAAACCTGCAAAACCACTACCGATATACAATGACATCTACCTCATCATTCCATCTGTCTCTTTTTAAATTCGTCTGCAACTCTCTTTATTTCAATATACTCACAAACATTTGACGTGGTCCTTCAAAAGACATCCTTCCATGTTGGACTAAGAGATTATCTAAGATTAATACATCTCCTTTTTGCCATTGAATTGAAACAGCACTTAGCCATATTTTTTGGCGGATATGAGCTATTAAATCAAGAGAAAGCTCTGTGCCATCTCCTAATTGACAGTGAAAGGGATAAAGATGAGGCTCAAGTTTACTATCAATAAAATCAGGATGGTAATAAAAATAAGATGCGTGATGGGAATGGGGTTGATTAAACCAGATTTCTTCACCAGTTTTTGGGTGTTTAACTATTGGTGATAATACCTGAGAATAAGTTAAATTATCATTTTCGTCCCAATTAAAATCATAGTTATGCTCATTCATAAATTTGATCACAACTTCCTTATCATTTGTCAAAAATGAATCTTGCCAAGAAGTATAACCACCAAAACGACGATCTTGCAAAAATCGTATATATTTAATTCCTGTTTCTTGGAGTTTCTGTTTGATTTCGGGATCGAGAAGTTTAGCATACTCTCGCACATCAACAATAACCCCCTCTCCGCCTTTAGGTGCTGGTGTTTGAGCAAAAAACAAGATTTTAGATGGATAGTTTCTTGTATAAGCCATTTCATTATGAGGTTCTAGACTTACACTAGATAATTCATTACTAGCTGTGGACACATTTCCTGAGACCACATTACGAATTCCCGTTCCAGAAGTATAATCCATTAGTTCATAATTTAAAATATCTATAAAGTGGCTAAAATCATCTGCTGAACTAAGGGGTAGTCCACGGACAAGAATAGCTCCATACTTATGCAAAACCTCTTCAATCCAAAATTCTGTTTCTTTTACCCATTCTTTTATAGAAATATTTTTAGCAGAAGAATTAGATATTGGTTGTAAAACTAAAGGAAATGTTTCTGTCGGATTTTTGGAAATATGAGATGGCATGGATGGATGATCTGAACCCGGAAGAAAGGAACGATTTGACAATTTTACGGGGACTTGAGAGGATTTAAGTGCGGTAGATGAAACTAAATTTTTCATGTTTATTTTGATTTCCTTTATTAAAGATAATTCTAGATTATTCTTGTCTCAAGAAGGTTGATTCATCAATTCCAGCAGACTGCTTACATTTGATAAACTTATGCAATTCCAAACCATTTCCTCCAAATCAGTTGCTCGTTTTTCTGACAACTCACCTTTGGTTAAAGCTCGAAACTTTTCTTTTAATTCTTCATCCGTGGGTGGCTCAGTTGATGCCCATTTTTCCTCAATATCACCAGAATCATAAGTCATTCCACTGTATGTTTTGATAATTACCCTGGCAAATCGCTGATTGGGATAAATACTGGTAAATTTTTCTTCTTCAATAGTCTCTATACAATCATACAAATGAGCAACAATATCACTTTTAAATGCGGCTTCAAATGTTGTTGCTCTGCCTAATTCACCATAAACGAGTATAGCCGCCACTGCAAATTTAAGATTAAATTGAGCTTCCTCGGTATTTTTGGGCATAGGCATATTTCTTTCCTTCGTTGCCACAGCAAAAGAATGAACTTTGATAGACGTAATACTTTTAAAATCTTCTTTCAGATGATCTCTAAGTACTAATGCCGCATCCATACCAGCTTGCATCCACCGACAAACGGTATAAGGTTTGTAATAAGATTTAGATAATTGCCAATGTTGTCCTAAATCATCCCAAATATCGGCTACTTCTTTTTCCTCGATATTGAAAGTGGGCGCTCCTGTAAAACCTTGTCTAGCTAACAATGCAGAGGTAACCCCTTCCATTGCTGCCCAACCAGCACCAGTTCTCACCATAGTGGGATAACCAACGGTTTTGGGAATGGGTGCAACAGGCGCTACATATTCAGCTATACCAAGAGCGTGTTCCGTTTGAGAGGGACTCAATGATAAGAGACGAGATGCGATCGCCGCACTACCTATAATATTCCAAGTACAAGCGGTATGAGCTTTACTACTATCTCTCTTATTTAAAGCTATTCCTGCTCTGAAAGCTATTTCAAAGCCCATAATCCATGATGTCAAAAGTTCCTTTCCTGTAGCATTGGGGGTAACTGTAGTTAATAAAGTAGCTAATAAAGTAGCCCCAGCTGTACCCCTAGCGAGGGGATGTCCTCCATAAATACCCATAGCATCGCTAGTCATCCCATTAGCAAATACTGCCGCAGGTAGAGATACTTCCCTACCATCAAGCCATAAAAACCCGCCTTTACCACCATAAGTCGCCACTACATATTCATTCACAATGTGGGAAAGTTTGGTGTTGTGACCAATTATTGCCGCTCCCAAAGTATCAATTAAGCTACGAATTCCTTCTCGTTGGATTGCTTCTGGAATATCTTCCAACTTAAGTTGATGAATAAAATTGATTACTTGCATTTTTAATGTCAGAGATTTAAACAGTAACTTCTTGTGGTTGTAAAATTTCTTCTATTGTCTTGTAACGTTTCCAAGGCAATTGTTGTAAAAAATCGATTGTTGTATTCCCATAACGTTCTAACAGAGGGGCTACCCATAATCCTGAAAGATTTTTACTACCTGCGAGGTATTGTAAATATCTTTGTTCAGGTAAAACAGGAACTTGGAGTATATGGAAAAGAGATTTGAGATGTTCATATTGATATAACTTCTCATTGTGAAAATGTTCCACAATAGCTAAAGCTTGATCAATTTTAGTATTACCTGCACCTAAACCATAGCCATTAATAGAACCATCAATTATAGTACATCCTGCTGCCATCGCTGCATGAGAGTTAGCAGAAGCCAAACCTAACATATCATGAGCATGAAAACCTAATACCCCATCCCATTCTTGACGTGCAGACTTGATAAAAGAAAAAACTTCATCGGGTTGTGCTGCACCCCTAGAATCAGCAAAATAAAATATATCAAATACCTCTTTTGCTGTGGCTGCTAATTTAACTGCGGATAATAATTCATCAGGGGTATAGACTGTAAAATTAGCAAAATTCAAGCTAGATGATATACCTAATTTTTTTATTTTTTCAGCTATCTTTATTGCCAAAGGAATTTCTTCTTTTACACTTACTACAATACGAATCAGATCAAGAAATTCACCCCTTGAATCTAATATTTCATCTACTTTTTCTTCGTAACATCTCAACATTCCACCAACAGAGGCGGAGTTAACTTTTTCTTTTAAACTAGCTAATAAGGATGATGGACAAGTAGCAGTAAGCATACTTTCAGGATCTTCACTCAGATAACCAACTTCAATAACATCTACACCAACTTTATCCATTCCAGTAACTACTTGGAAAACCTCACTTTCAGAAAAGTCCCAATTGTTAAGGAAACCTGCATCTCTTAAGGTTACATCTATAGCACTATGTTTTTGTAAAAAATTCATTTTTGATAACAAATAATTATATTGATCGCTTTAGTCAACTGAAGCAACTAATTTTTTCTTGGTAATTTCAACTCTGGATTGATAAAAATCATTCCTTTGAGGATTCAAGTTTTTAAGACTTTCATAATATGCTATTTCTGTATTTAACATCAATCTTACACCTTCAGATAAGTCTTGACACTTATCAATATTCAGTAAAAAATTAATAGTATTCAAATGATCCGCTTGGAACTCATTCTTGATAGAAAGAGCAGTACGAGGATTTACAAAACCTCCCACAGAAACACTTTTCCCTTTTTTATGTACTGCATCAATGATTTTTTTGCATATTTCTTGTACTTCTGGAGCGTCAACATTTTGTATTCCCATTGAATTTGATAAATCCAAGCGTCCTAACACCAGCATTTCTAGTTCATCAAAATAGGGACTATTAAGAATGATGTCAAGATTATTATAAGTCTGAATTGATTCTATCATCATAGCTAGTCTGGGCTTTTTATGATGTTTCTGACAAATTCCTTTAGTAATTGTAACAAACTTTTCCAAGGCAAACTCAGACTCTACCATTGGAGCTAAAAAAGATTCTACTCCAATCTCTAGCAAATTTCTAATTTCTGTTCTTGCTTCAACTCCACCAACTTTCATTAATACGGGTATATCATGGCTTCCTAATTGCTTGAGGTAAGCAATTTCTTCTAAGTCCATATTTTCCCATTCTGAACCAGCTTTAAACATTCTTAAACCGTAAGAGTTATAAAGCTCATCAACCATTATATTTAAAGTTTTAGTCTCTAAATCTAGTGATTTTTTCAGCTCCAGTTCAGTTTTTTTCATCGCTTTCATAATTTTAAAAATTTCTCAAATAATTCGTAAGAGTCTCTACAACCATTTTAATTCTTCGTGTAAAGGATTCTTTAGTATACCAACCACGACGAGGTGTAATGATTAGATTAGGAAGTTGAAAATATTTTTCATCTTCACTCAGTAAATCTATTCCAGCATAGGATAATTTGCCATCTTCCAAAGCCCACTTCAAAGCATTAAATTCGATCAATTTATCAGGAGAAATATTAATCAATATAGCTCCTTTTTTGATTTGGGAAATATTCTGAAAATTTATGATATTCTTAGTCTCTTGGTTTAAAGGTAGTGTCAGAAAAATTACATCACTTTCTGATAGTAAGGTATTCAAATCTGTCTGTATCCCTAAACTGGTAGTCAGCTGACTTCTATTACTATACTTAACTTTCATTTCAAAACCTTGAAGTATTTTAGCAATTCTTTTCCCAATATCACCCATTCCTATAATGCCTACTTTTTTGCCAGATAATTCCATACCTTGATGTTCAAACAATTGAAAGTCACCCGATCTGACTTTAGTATTAAAATCAACAATTCTTTTAGCTGCCGAAAGCATTAAAGCTACAGCATGTTCAGCAACTGATGCACCTGTATATTTGGGAGTGTTTACAACTTTTATGTTGTTTTGGTGACAATATTCCCGATCTATATAACTGGTTTCCGTTGTTGTTGCCAGTATAAATTCCAGTTGAGGAAGTTTTGATAAATTACTTGCATCTAAATTCATGAAAGTTGTTATCAAAATTTCTGTATCATTATGGGTCTCTAATATTTTTTCTAGGGAAAATGAACCAGAATTATCCTGATACCAAACTACATTCCCATGAGAAAGATGATTGAATATATCTTCTGGATAAGGCTCTCTATTATTTAAAAATAAGCATTTTTTCATTATTTTTTACTTTCAGGAATAGCAAATACCCAGTAATGTGCGTTTGATTCCTCTCCTAAATAAGGTTTATTCATTCTGCAATCTATTAATTTTAATTCTCCAAGTTGCTCTAATTCTTTATAATAACCTTCAAAATTATAAGTCTCACAAAAAACCAATCTTGTACTCATTAAAATTATGCCTCCTGGTTTTGTTACTTCCATCAGCCATCTTAATGCAGTCGGCTTTACTAAGTCAAATGAAAATACGCCACAACAAATATAGCAATGAGCGCTGGCATCTTTACATGTTACATAGATATTTGCAATGTAATATAAAAGTAACTGTATGAGCTGTATTTTTCATAAATTAGGCGATCGCTAAACCTTAAAGTTTTAAGGATGTCTGTAATGGTATTGATAATTTACAGTTTATAGCTTGAAATTGTTTAC
>NZ_JAAHGU010000061.1:0-40183 GCF_010692685.1 Okeania sp. SIO2F5
GTTTGTACGGGGGCGATCGCTGCGCCGTTACCTTCACAATATTATGGCAGATGATTCAAGGTTGGGCTTGTTTTCTTGATATTACTGACGGGTACAAGGTAAATCCAAGCTTAATCGAGGATTGTGATCACCTGGTCAGCACCCGCAGCAATGACGAGAGTAGAAGGAGAAAATTGGCGTTTAAGACACTACGGACGCTAGGTTACATCGCAAAACTTTATGCTACTCCAAGTCCATTGATATGTTGTGCAAATCAGTTCGCTTGCTGATCTATGATTTGAAACATCAGCAAATGCCTCAATTACCTTAATCATTCGTCACTGTGCAACACCATAAACGAACCTGAAAAATTTGTATGAAGTTTTGAAAATTTATCGGTGGAGAATGGGCATAGAAGCCATGTTTAAAGACTTTGACATCCTCTCTGGCCTAAAGGCACAGGGATTCCTATCGAACCTTAATTCCTAGGGAGGTTGACGCTTTGGTGGCGCATAGCTCCGCCAACACAGGGTGCTGCTTCCTTGGCGGTAGTCTGACGCTTCCCTCAACGTCCGTTTAGAGTTTCCGAGTGCCCCCCGACAACTATAACACTCTACCGTATATTCAATACTCTAGCATATATTCAATTCACTTACAAATAAAAAGTCGCCCTATAAGAGCAAGGCACCTACCCCAATTTTTCGGTAAAACAGGTGGATATAATCTAGAGGGAAGTCTAGGTAATGTACAAGGTTTGACTAATTTAATTTCACTGCTTGCTATTGCTAATACTGGTTGATTTTATCAAGGTAAATTTCTCAAAAAATTCGGTGTTCAAAATTACATTTATAGATGAACAGAAGCTCAAAGAAAAGATAGAAGACATAGCAATTTTTGGGTAGGTATATATGGTGAACTGTGGGAGATTGCTGGGGATTATTTAGTTGATATTGTTCAACAGATAATTAACCTGAATCCTTAAAAAAGTCTGATGAGCACAGGGGATTAAAAGCTCTGTCAATGTTAGATAATATTTAACCATCGTGATATTGTTATGCGAGTTTGAAAAAAGAATGCTACAAGAAGGTGCGTCTCGATCAGAGAGGGTTGAAAAGCAATGCAGTTCAGTTAAGGATTTTTTTTGCAGTTCTGTAAGCTCAAGAGCTACTCTAATGGTTCCATACCTTATGAGTTTTAGTATTATCTGAACTTTATTGGCTTAAAAAGAGCTACTCCAATTAATTTTAGACAGCTATCTCTATCATTTTTCTATTTTTCTTCAATATTTCTTCCTTCTTCCCTCTGACCTACAGACGTTGCATGCAACGTCCCTACCATTTGCAACAAATATTTATCACCCTTGGTATAACTCCTAACTCCTCAGCGAATAGCTAGTCTGAGCCAGAATATCGTAGAACCAATTTTCCATACGATTTCCATAAACTTGAATAGAATATTCAGCTTCCGCTTGTTGCCGACAAGCTAAACGATCAAGTTTGTCTAGATTGTTAATTGCTTTTACCAATTCTACTAGATTACCAGACTCAACTAGCCAACCTGTTTGGCCGTGACGCACTATTTCAGTAGGACCTCCCTTATTATAAGTAATTACAGGCACACCACAAGCTAATGATTGAATGGCAGTCATGCCAAATGCTTCACTCCATCGATGGGTCATTAAGTACCCTCGACTGCGTCGCAGCACTAATTGCATTTCCTTAACTGGTAAAAACCCTAAATATTCTACTGGAGCATCAGGATAACTTTGCTGGATACTCTCCCAGTAAGACTTATCCTGAAGCAAACCCATTATTTTCAAGGGGATACCAGTATTTTTTGTCGCCTCAACAGCATCTTCCAATCCTTTTTCAGGAGAAATACGCGCCACCCAAACCAAGTAATTATCTGGTTTATCACAGTATTGGTAGTCTTTTAAGTCAATACCATTTCCCACAATTCGACATCTACTAGCAAATGGGAAAGTTTCTGCCTGAGCTTTTGTGTGAACAGCAATAGTACCAGGAAAACTAATACTGGTTTTTTCTATAATCTCATCCATTGCCTTTGACAGAGAACCCATGCTTACCAGATGGGCAATAGGGACATTCAAAAATAGAGATAAATAAAAGGGAAGCCAGTCATAAGCAAAGTTAACAATCAAGTCGTAATTACTTTGCTCTTTTCCAATAAACTCCCACATTCTATCAAGCACAGAGTTAGGGATTATTGAAATAGGGGTGTCATGATTTAATTGCTGAATGCTAACTTGCAGTTCTCCAGTAATTTCAATAATTGGACAATCTACTTTAGTTATAGAACCCTGTGGCGCAACTATATCTACCCTGTGTTCTCTGAGGATCATTTCTTGGGCAATATTTTGTAATGTGAATTCGACTCCACCTCCAGTACCTGAACCAATAGCTCCCACAGGTGTAGAAGCAAATAATAATCGTAAGGGGTTAGCTTGAGCAGTTGCCATTTTTTTTGCCTAAATTATCAAAGGGAACATAAAACCTACATTCCGCACAACAAAATGTAGTATAGAATCAGGAGTCAGGAGACAGGAGACAGGAGACAGAATTTTAGAAGAAAATCATAGCTGCCGTGATTGAGTCATTAATCAAGCAAGTATTTATGCGTAAATTTTTTACTCAGAATTTGATCGACGAAAAAAGTAATTGAGATGATTTGCATAGTATAAATACTTACAAAGCTACGGATTTACATACTACTTTTAATACTACAAAATGACGTACGGAATGTGGGATAAAACAGACAAGAAAATCATTGAGCAACATTGGGGTCTGAGTCAAATTAGAAAAACCCAGGTTGTATCAAGCTCTCAATATATTAAATTATCCCGATTCCTTTAGATATTAAGGAATATTTTATAGATAGATACTTCTTTAAATACTTCACAATTTTTGATAACATCTGGTTGTGATTAAATGGGGGTGAAATACTTCTAAAAAATGCGATTGTAGCGTTTGAAAAAAATATTTCACAATAGCTGTATCATCTAAATGAAAAGGATATTCGTTGCCAAAACCCTTAGAAAAATACCAATTAATTAGTAATTTTCCATCAGAACTCAGAAGTTTATGAAACTCAATTAACTGTGATATTGGGTCTGGTAAATGTTCCATGACATCAAAACACATAATTGTGTCAAATGAGTTATAAATTTCCAATTTTGATGTGACTTGAATTTTGTCAGATAACCCTAATTTTTCGGAGCGCTCCAGAACAAAATTGCAGTTAATCGGATTTACATCTAAGTACTGAACTTCGGTAACATTTGGACACAAAGCAGCCGCAAAGGAATGTGTTCCAATCCCCCCACCAAAATCCAAAACCCGACCTTTAGCAAAATCAGCAATTAAATGTAGCATATTACCGATATAATCACAGCTTTTTAAATGCCACGCTGCTAATTCTAAGATATAGGTTGCTCCGACTTGGTCTCGATAAAATTCGATTGCCATTTCCCAATCAAAGTTTTGTCCCAACTTAGTCATAGCTTGATTACTTTCCTGAATTCGAGTCTCAAGGGTATGTCGATCTATCTGCAAAAACTCCTGGATGTGGTTTTTCAGATCGAAAGAATTGTCCCAATAAGCTTTGAGAAACTCAGGTTTAGCTGCAGTTAACATAGAAAATGACTCCTGAATTTTGTACACTTGATGTTGCCGTTCTTAGAAACCTACGATAATCTATAATTATCTGTTCTATTCTTGCTTCTACCTGGCAACGTTGGCGTTATCCAGTCCACAAGCTGACACGGACGTTTCCTGCGCAACGCTAGCGCGAAACGCGGAACGCGGAGCGTAGCTCTCACTGCCCCCCATAGCTAAATTTAACGCTGCATTTCCTACGGAATGCTTCCCTACGGGATGCTACGCAAACGCAAACAAGTCTTGATCGCAGCTAAAATTGCAGTGTTCGCAATTGAACAAACAGTCTGATAAAAACAAAGACTCGCAATTCAGTTCCACAGTTAGAGCAGGTTTTAGAACTAGGAAACCATCTATCAACAATGGTTAATTTAGAGCCGTACAGTTGACATTTGTACTCTAGCTGTCTACGAAACTCATAAAAACCCATAGACTAGGGCAGACTTAGCTAGCTTATAGTTGGCCATCATTCCTGACACATTCAGATCTTCACCCACCACTCTTGCTCCCCTCCCAGCAGGGGATGGGGGTGGGTTGTAGTTAAGAGCCAAATAAGTAGGCACGTTTATGCAATGTATCTTTACGAATATTAGCTATTTTACTGTGTAGTCTAGCTATTTTTAGCTGTGCTTTTTTCCAGTTATTGGAAAACTTGGTTTTATACCTGTTAAGGTATTGCAGTCGTGATAGTAATAATTCTAACTTTTTTTTTCGATTTAGCACCATCAAACATTTCGCAATAGTGATAATGTTGCTAAGGTTTTTACTCCTAAATCTACACTAACTACATCTACTGAATTCTCACTAATTTGAGGTTCTGTTTTAATCTTGAAACTAATGAACCAGCGGTTAGCTTTTCTACTAATAGTTACAGACGACAGATTGACATTATCTGGCAAGATCTCAAAAGTTTTAACCCATCCAATTCTAGGCGTTGCACAGTGACGAATGATTTTATATTTTTGATGAACAAGATTTTGGATTTGATAATTGCTAGAATGATTAATTAATGGTTTTTTTTTAGTCAAAGTCTAAACTAATTTTTGGCAATATCATTCTATAATGTGCAACCCCCAATTCTAGGTAATTTTATCTGACCCACCTCTCTTGCTCCCCTCCCAGGAGGGGATGGGGGTGGGTATTGAACCATCTAAAGTGTTTGCGTAGCATTCCGTAGGAAAACTATCATCTTTGCCTTTTTTCTTGAATTTAGGCTAACCAGAGACTTTCTTAAAGTAACGCTTCCAAGCTGATGACAAATATTTCAAAGCATATTGAGGTGCTGTTTTAGACACTTCGTAGTACCAATAGTTTTGAGGTTTAACCATTGCTACCAAAAGCAAAGGCCAAGTCAATAGCAGTAGGAAATTTAATTTTGCTATCAGGATTAATAGAATTGTGATTAAGGATGTTTCTAGTCAGCCATAATCCACAATTACAGGCATGACGACCCACACCAGCGTGTTGGGCAAGTAATGTTTTTTGTTGATTTGTGGGTTGCAACTCAGTTTTGAATCCTAGTAGCATAAAACAGATAATCGGAGATTATTATAGATAATACCAGATTATAGGTAACAGTTACAAGTCCTTATCAACTCAATGACTAATCAGATAGTGATTAAGTTGAGTCGCTGCCATCTTTTTATCTCTCTTTTTGCCCCATATTTGCATGGAGTATTGCACCATTAATAACTGGGTTAGTCGCTGCAAAATAAATGGTTTGTGCAATCTCTGAAGCTTCGATTAAACGATTTTGAGCATTCATAGTTTTTATCTGCTCAATAATTGTCTCATCATGATTAAGATGATTTCGTAACATTGGGGTATCGGTAAAACCAGGACAAACACAAGCTGTATGAATACCTCGATCTATTAAATCCTGACAAGTGGCTCGCATTAACCCCACTGCTGCGTGTTTAGAAGTGACATAACTAAAGGCACCAGGCACCGCCTTTTCTGAGAGAGTGGAACCCACATAAATAATAGCAGACCCCTTTGACATTTTTGGCATGACTATCTGATTCAATATAGTTGGAGCAACCATATTAATTTCCAAGATATCTCGTAAATTATTGGCTTGAATATTTTCTACATTATCCTTATCTAACCGGGCAGCATTGTGAACTAAAATCACCCTTTCAGAATATTCTAATTTAGGTAGTAACTCTTGTTTCAAATTTTCCTCAAAACCTTTTGCAGCTAAATCTATCTGAATATTAACTACATCTGGCAACGGACATAAATTTCTAGAAAGGTTAATAACCTGAAATTCCTGTTCCAGAAATAGTTTAGCTGTTGCCAATCCTATGCCACGACTTCCACCAGTTATAACCAAATATTTTTTGCTCATTTTTTACTCCAAAAACTGCTACCTGACTGACCAGGACCAGAGAATATTTTAACTTCTATTGTTTGAATCAAATGCTCTTGATTTTCTTGTACATTAACAAGTAATTGTTGCAAAAACCAATGAGAAAGCTCCTCTACAGTAATATTTCGCACCGGAAGCAACTTTACATCTCGTTTAAGAAATGGTATTTTCTCTTTACCACCATTGAATAAAGCATAGATATATTCATCGAATTCTTCTATTTTGAGATAAGGATTTTTTAATGGCAGTAGAAAAACTTCATCAAGAAATTGACAAATATTAAGGATAATTTCTTTGTAAATACCATAGTCAAAGGTCATGCCATTGTTTGTCACTTCAGCCTCGAACATGACATATACAGAAAAACTATGACCGTGCAGATTTTCTCTTTCACTATCTGAAAATATAGTGAAGTGACCTGCTGAAAAGTTCATTGCTTGCTTAAATAATTCAATTTTAGTAAGTCGTTTTTTCATAGAAAATGCACAGTTATATAAATCCTAAAAGAAATAGGAATGAAGAAAATACAGGAAATTAAATAGTCATTGGGGAATCAACATAAATATTTGGTTCTTGTAGATAAAATTCAATGCCAAAATTTTTCAGCTCCTTAGAAATATTTTGATTAGCAACTTCCAAAAGTCGCTTTCTTAATTGGATAGAATTTTCACTAGAACCGAGAATAAAGAAAGTTATCCTCGCCCGACATTTATCTCTATGTTCATGGTCAAAGACTGCTATTTTTGTACTTCCTGGGTCAATACCAAATACTGAATCTGTACTATTTTTAACCACTTGCTGAACTAGAGCTTTTTCTCGTTCTATCAGTTTCTTGGTAAAGTCTAAATATAATAAAACCATCACTTTTTTACCACGGGTAATATTCTCAATTCCTGCATTGGCTAATTGATTATTAGGAACAATATATAGTGTACCCGTGGCGGCTTTCCTGATTTTTGTAGAGCGCAAACCAATAGATTCTACTCTGCCATACATCTCACCTTCTCCTAATGAGAAACGAATATAATCTCCAGGAATAAAAGGACGGTCTAAATACAATACAACAGTACCAAACAATTGCTCCAAAGTTTTGGAAGCAGCAAAACTAATAGCTACACCACCAATAGATACTCCAGCTAACAAACCTGTTAATGGAAATCTTTGACTTTGAGCATAACCTATTGTGGCAATAAATCCGATTACTACATTTACTATAGTCTCAAATACTAAGAGTAACTCATCAGCTTCTAAGCCTGATTTACGAATAATTTCAATGCCATATATCCTGAGTACTTGCTGAAATAAACGGGAAGCTAACCAGGCAATACTAATCACTACAACAAGAACTATTAAAGGATTAAAGAAATTGTATAATGCTTTGTATTCTTCTAACCAAACTGAGGATAGAGAAATTAATATAAATGTTCCTGCAACTTGGAAAGGTTTTGTCAGTGGACTAATAAAGTTGTTAGTAATTTCTTTGCTTGAACTAGGCAAAAACTTATTAATAATTAATTGCACTATTCCTGGTGTATATTTTCCTATCAATACAGCTCCCAGGGCAAATACAAAAAAAATTAGATAGTGAGGAATGCTAGAACCTTGCAAAAAAACAGATAGCTGATTGACCTTGTTAATTATATTTGAAAAAAACATAATCAATTAAACTGTAATTGGTGAATCAACATAGATACTGGGTTGTTCAATATCAAAAGCAATACCATATTCCTTAAGTTTCAAAGTAATTCTTTGGCTAGCATTATCCAACATTTGACGACGCAAATCCATAGATACTTTACCAGAACCTAAAATAAAAAATGTAATCTGGGCTTGAGTTATATCTTGTAAGTTAGAATTCTGTGAATTTTTAAAGGTAATATCAGTATTACGAGGCTCTATGCCAAATACATCACTTGTACTTGCTAAGATAACTTGACGTATTAATGCTTGTTCTTCAATATCTACCTGACGATAAAAAGTTAAGTATAGAATCGACATAACTTTCTTGGCTGCGGTAAAGTTTTCAATATTTACCTGTGTCAGAGAATTATTAGGAATAATAATTAATGTACCCTTACCAGAAGAACGGATTTTAGTAGAGCGTAAACCAATTGATTCTACCCTACCAAAAGTACCATCTGGGAGACCAATATAATCATCTACTACAAAAGGTCTATCTACATAAAGTACGATACCACCAAGTAATTGACTTAAAGTATTTTGAGCAGCAAAAGCAACTGCTACACCTCCTACTCCTAAACTGGCAATAATACCAAATACATTAACTTGATGGGTCTGAGCAAAAATGATAATAGCTAATACAAGAATGATAAAGTTAGCAATAAATTTACCTACTACAAATAAGTCACTATTAGCTTTTTGATCGCTTCTAAATGCTGCTTCTATTAAATAAACATCAAAAAACTTTTTAGCAAATTGAGAACCTAGCCAAGTAGTTGTGATAGTTAAAATTAAACTCAGAGTAATTTCTATAATATATACCTGAGAATATGGTGTAACAGCCAGAAGAGTTATCTCAGATATGGCTATGGCAATTACTACTCCAATTAGTGATTTATTTGGAGATATTATAATTTTATATGCTTCGGAAATTTCTGTAGATATAATCCTCTCTATTAATTCAGGCAGTTTGCGAATTCCGATAACTACGACTATTCCTATGACTGCGATGGCAAATATTTGCAGGATTTTACTAATATCTATTACTATTTGTTCAGGAATTTGAATAGTTTCGGTCATAAACAATCTTTATTTGAAAATAATTTTCTGAATTTGATTTAATTTTTATCTCTTAGTTGATTTTTTTATTATACTCTAAAATTTTTAAAATTTTGATTTATGCTAAATTCGGTTATGATAAGCTACTTATATAAATAATCGCCAAATTCTTTGATTAAAGAATTTAATTTCTTTGAACATAGTCTCAGTAAACTCGAATGTATCACCCAGTTTACTTGAACAACTAAAATTATTGTCTGTTTAAATTTAAGTTTTATCGAGGTTAAAATCAGTGGATTATTCACTGATTTTAACCCGTTTATATCTTTTTTATGTATAGCTTGAAAAGACTTGATTCAAGTAATTTACGAGGAAAGAGGATTTAGTCTGAGAAAATAGCGATCGCCTAAATTATATTATTGATTAGACCTAGGCGTGAAAAAGATATAGATTTTTTGCAGGAGTAGGCAACAGCTCCGGAAGGCAACAGGCAACAGGTAAGATATTTTTACGCGCGAAGGCACTAAAAAGGATTTTTTAGGGTAAATTTTTCTTTCCTTAGCTGATCTAATTAAAAGATTTATTTATTTTCCACCAGATGTCTATTAATTAATTAATTAAATTAATTAAAAAGTTGGCGATCGTGTTAGAGGTGCTGAACACTATCGCTTTTAATTTCATATTATTTTTACTCAGGAAACTCAGGAATTACCCATTTAGGAGGAGTCATTCTTTTCTTCATAACTGCTTCTTCAGCTATTTCCAACATTTTATCTAAGGGAGTATCATCAATAAACTTTGATGTTTCTTTTACATATTCCTGATTCGGGCATTTGTCACCTAAAACACATCCATTAACACAAGCTTCTGCACAATTTACAGTGTTTTCCATCCTATTTTCCTCTGGTAGTTTAGTTATTTTATAGCAGATAACTTTTTCTAGTTATCCACTTCAGCAGTCATCATTTGACTTTCAATATTATTATAAGCTCTATTAGTTTTAATTTTTTCCAAATAATATTTATCAGTTAACTCATCAAAACAAGAAAATATTTCATTAAGTAAATTAACTAACTGCGTAGGAGGAATATTTTCTGATAACTGAGTAAAACCTACTAAATCAGCAAACAAAATAGTTACTTCGGCAAAACTTTCAGCAATATTTTCCTGTTCTTCCTTTAATTTTTCTGCAATAGGTTTAAGCAAAATATTTAACAACAGAAGTGAAGAAATGGATAACAGAGAAAAATTATAACTCTACTTTGAGAAGCTGGGCTTAATATAATTAGGTTTTTACTATAAAATCAAACTCGTTCAAACGCTCAGAAATAAAACTAATACTCAGAATAATGGAATTGATAATCCTGGTAGAGGAATTAAAACTCTGTCTAATTGATGCACTGTAGGTAAGGCTTAGATATGAAACTAATGGTAGAGAAGGTAGATATATAGTCATTCCAGTTAAGATTGAGACAAGGGTTTCTTGCCTTGAAAGAGTTTCAGCTAAAAAAGTTTTCCAGTCTTATTCAGAATGACTATAATTAGTAGTTGCCTACTCCCTACTTCTCTACAGCAAAAGTGGGTAATTTACTAGATATCAATTTTCAAGAAACCTAAAATTACCCACAATTTTTGATAATTTAACTGCTGCCTAACTGACTAATCCTTTGCTAAGTAACTCATAAAGAAAAGAGTTAATAAAAGTTAGTCCTAAAGAACCAATTAACGCACTCCAAAATCCCCAACGTAGTCGAAATCCACTTACTAACCAGGCAGCTAAACCAAAGATAACAAGATTAACAACTAGAGTAACTAAACCAGGAAGAATTATATTAACTGGTAAAGCTAAAGTTCCTAAAATTGGACGTACAAATACATTTAACAGCCCAAATATCGCCGAAGAAATCAAGGCAATATTAAAATCATCAATTTCTACCCCAGTAGGCAACTTAGAAATAATAAACAAACTAACAGCAGTAATCAACCACATAACAATCAGTCTAACAATCTCTTCAGTAGCCATTTTTTTCTCCTTAAATTAACAGAAATCTAAACATTAAATCGGAAGAGCAAAACATCTCCTTCCTTAACAACATAATCTTTACCTTCACTCCTCATCAGACCCTTTTCTTTAGCAGCAGTCATTGAACCAGTAGCTACTAAATCATTATAGGCAATTGTTTCTGCTCGAATAAAACCTCTTTCAAAATCAGTATGAATTACACCAGCAGCTTGAGGAGCTAACATTCCAGCCTTAATCGTCCAAGCTTTGGTTTCTTTTTCTCCAGTAGTAAAATAAGTACGCAATCCCAACAATTCATAAGTTGCCTTAATCAGAGATTTCAACCCACCTTCTTCTACTCCTAAAGATTCTAAATAATCAGCTCTTTCTTCCTCCGGTAACTCAATTAATTCTGATTCTACCTGAGCTGAAATTATCACAACTTGAGCATTTTCCACCGCAGCAATATTGCGGACTTTTTCAACCCAATCATTCCCACTAGCCAAATCATCCTCAGACACATTAGCGGCATAAATTATGGGCTTAGAAGTTAACAGATTTAAAGGCTTAATCAACAGAAATTCTTCTTCATTTAAGTCAGCCATTCTCACCGACTTACCTTCATTTAAAATCCCCTCTAATTTTGTCAAAACTTCTAACTCTGCCTGAGCATCTTTACTGGTACGAGCTTGTTTTTTAGTCCGTTCAATTCGGCGTTCAACTTGAGCTAAATCGGACAAAGCCAATTCTAAATTAATTACCTCAATATCTCGCACTGGATCGACAGAACCAGAAACATGAATAATATCCTCACTATCAAAACAACGGACTACCTGAACAATAGCATCAACCTCTCGAATATTAGATAAAAATTGATTACCTAAGCCTTCTCCTTTACTAGCACCTTTTACTAAACCAGCAATATCAACAAACTCAATTCTAGTAGGAATAGTTTGAGCAGAATTAGAAATTTTAGTCAGCACATTTAACCGCTCATCTGGCACCGACACCACACCAACATTGGGTTCAATTGTGCAAAATGGAAAGTTAGCAGCTTCCGCTTTAGCATTAGCAACCAAAGCGTTAAATAAGGTAGATTTTCCGACGTTGGGTAGTCCGACAATTCCAGCTCTGAGCATAAATTTAAGTCAAAAATTAAAAGTAAAAAGTTAAAAATTAAAGAAATTACAGGTAGGGTTACTGTATAACTGCCTATTTAGATTAGGATAGCAGAAGGAAAGAAGAATCTTGATTTCTAACCTCAAGTTTCACTTAAAATCAAGAATCAAAAAATAAAAAAACCTAGTTTGCCTTTTTTGTTAAATGAGGAGGAGCTAGCGGGACTTTGATATTTTTTAGGCTGAAAATGGCTTCAAACTCAACGGTAGCAACGTGTTTTCGTTGCTCTGGCTAAAAATGGCTCAAATCTAGCTTGTACAATAAATAGGCTATTTTGACCTTAAAGCATTACACAGCAAGGATTTAAAACGATTTTTAAGGTATTTTTTGCTAAAGTCCCGCTAGGTAAATAAGCCATAAGTTTTGCAGTGTAGAAAAACAGTTTATCAAAATAAAAATTGAATAATCTCAAATATAGCAATGAGCGCTCAGGTATTTACAATGTCTAGCTCAAAGTGCAGTAAGGGAAAAGGTGTACAAAAAATAATGTGTAAATATGCCAGCGCACATTGCTATACTTATTGTTCAATAGTAAGAGCGATCGCAATAGGGATGCAGAATATGATCAGCAACCAAATAAACTGAAAGAATTATTTTCCTTATCTTGTTAAATAATAAATTTTCAAAAATTTATTTACATAGAAAGTCTAGATTAAGTTTTGTGGAGTTAGTGGTTTTTAGCTAGAAAATTAAGTTAAAGTATTTTTTGATTATTAATTAAAATTCTATATCAAAAAACTATTGTGCAATGGATCAAGAAAAAATTATTGGAACTAGAGAAGCAGCATATTTATTGGGTATTTCCGGTCAACGTTTGCGGATATTATTGGCTCAAGGTAGGGTGAAAGGTGCTTATAAAGAAAAAGGCTTCTGGAAAATTCCCATTTCTGGGCCAGAAGATCATGAAATGCCAGTAATTATTCCTGGTACCAGAGGACCGAAAGGTGTTTGGTGTAAGCGGAGGCGTACTAAACCGACTATGATTCATGTTAATCAGCACATAATTCAGCGCAATGCAAATAACCCACTAAAAGATATAAAACCAGTAGTTTCTGTGAAGCAGACTAATCACAATAACTATGGTTATCAGCTAGAAATCAAAGGTCCTTGTCGAATTGTTTATCGACCTCACAACCCGGCTGGATGTGGCGCTCATTTGTGGATAGATACTTATAGTCCTGTGCAATTTGTGGATACGAATTTTAAACCTATTACTGCTAATCGAGCTTACAAATATATATAGATGTAAGTTAAGTAGATAAAATTTAGATTTTTTGCAATATTCTGTCGTGATAAACTGATAGTTAAAGTCAAAAAAATTAATGACAGATGGATAGTGCTGCGAAAAATCAAGCCCTTGTAGATGCTTTGGCAAAAAATCTGCCGGAGGATGCATCTGAAGCTCAAGTTAATCAGATTTTTGCTTCTGAATTATTCAAGTTTTTAGGTTTTGAACTAAATGAACAGATACCTTCTTTTCCTACAGGAAGTGGTACTGATGCTGTCGATTATGCTCTCCGTCATAGTACGGAAAATGATATATTTTCCCAAACAAAGACTAATCCAGATATTCTCGTAGAATTGAAAGCTAGGAATGTTAATTTAGCTCCAGATTCGACACAATATAAAAAGACAGTTGTACAAATTAAGCGGTATTTATTAGCAGAAAACTGTCAAACAGTGAAGTGGGGAATAATTACCAATGCTAATCACATCCAATTATTTAGAAAGCATGGAAAGGTTATTCATCCAGCGACAGTTTGTCTAGAAATTAATCCAGAGAATATCATCAAAATAGCGACATCAATTAAAGAAAAAATTGATAAGCCAAAAAAAGCATTAACAGTAGCAGTTTATAACAATAAGGGTGGCGTAGGAAAAACAACAACTACAGTTAATACAGCAGCAACCTTATCTCTGTATAATAAGAAAGTTTTGATTGTGGATTTTGACCCTAATCAAAGAGACCTGACAAATTCTCTAGCAATAAAACCAGGTACACCTACTTTTTATGATTGTTTAGTAGATAAAAATATTAATGTCACAGATGTCATTTATC
This sequence comes from Okeania sp. SIO2F5, assembly GCF_010692685.1. NCBI lineage: Bacteria > Bacillati > Cyanobacteriota > Cyanophyceae > Oscillatoriales > Microcoleaceae > Okeania > Okeania sp. SIO2F5. The sequence continues at coordinate 14,004 of NZ_JAAHGU010000061.1, forward strand.
CCTACAGACGCAATAATAGAGGATCCAAAAAATCATTTGGTTTTGATGTAATTCCAGTGCATGGAAAACTTGGCGATTGGGACGATGTTGCGCAAAAAATTACCTTTGATAGATTAAGCAAATTATTAGACACACTAAAAAATAGCTATGATTATATCATCATTGATGCTCCTCCCAACTGGCGAATATTTAGTGTTAGTGCTGTTTATGCCGCAGATGTAGTGTTAATTCCAGCAAAACATAACAACTTATTTTCCTTAGAAAATGCAGCCATAGCTATTAAAGAATATATTCCAGCAGTTCAAAAAGCAAGGAGAAAAGATGCAGCAAGAAGAAAACATGAAGATTTCGGACCTGTGGCTCTACCGATTTTTTTAAACGGTGAAAGAATGACCGATGCTCAAAAGAAAGTTGCTAAATCTTATATCAATAAACTGATTAGAGAAGCTCAAGAAAATTCAAATCATCAATTTGCTCTCAGACCATATTTTTATCCCCGCTATACAGCAGCAAACAAAAATACAGATATATTTGAACTTCCTAATTATGCTTCTATTGCAAATTCTGCCTTTTCTCATATACCTGCTGTTTACAAAGATAAAATAGCTAAGGGATATTATATTAATTTGGTTAAGGAGTATTTTTTACAATGAGTAATTTGAGTAAGTAGAACGGTTCAAAAAAACAACAAGTTAGTAACGAAAAGTAAATTTGCCAAAAACTCTCTTCCCTTCTGCCCTCTGCCTCCTGCCTTTTCATAACGATAATTTTCAACACCGACCTACTTAATATTGGTAAGTTAATACATCTAATATTGATGAAATTGAACCGGGGGATGGAATAGATGCGTCAGAATTTATAATGTCAGCAACGACAAAATTTCTGAATAAAACAGATGGTAAAAACTGGATACCTGTCATTGTGAAAAAAGTGGTAGAAGAGCAATATCAAGTCATTGATTAATTCTTTGATTTTCGCACATATTATATAGATTTGGTTAAGGAGTATTTTTTACAATGAGTAATTTGAGTAATATTGGTAAGTTAATACATCTGTATATTGATGAAATTGAACCGGGGGATGGAATAGATGCGCCAGAATTTCTAATTTCAGTAACGGCAAAATTTCTCAGTGAAAGTGGGGGGCGAAACTGGGTACCTGTAATTGTGAAAGAAGTTGAAGAAGATAAATATGAAGTAATTGGTAACTCCTTTATTTTTGCTGTAGCTGAAGCTGCTGGTTTGGAAAAAGTTTGGTGTGTTATTGCTGATGAAAGTGAAGAAACTGAAAAAATTAGCAAAATTTTGTCTGGGGAAAAAATACCACAAATAAATCTTTCCACCGCTACGAGAGACGAAATTAAAACAGCACTTCAATACTTAATTGAAAAACCAGACAGTCAACTTAAAGGAGTGAAATTAGCAGTAGTCACAAATCGTATTGATGAAGCACCACGTCAATATTGGAAAGATTTTAAACCCATCACAAAATTAAAGTGTGGAATTACAACTTCTAAAATAAATGCTTTGAAAGAAGTTTTTTATCTGACTCCCCAATCAATGCCCAAACCAGAGAAAGTAAATCTTTCTACTGCTACAAAAGATGAAATTCAAGCAGCACTTCAATATTTAATCGAAAAGCCAAATAGTCAACTTAAACAAGTTGAATTAGTAAAAGCCACAGAACGTATTGCTGAAGCTCCACGTCAAAATTGGAAAAGCTTAGAACCAATTAAAAAATTAAAATGTGGAATTGGGAAAGCAAAAATTAATGCTTTAAAAGAGATATTTTATCTATAGGATAATGATGAAGCAAATAAGGGGAAATATTTTTCCCACTGCTCCCTGTTTCCTGATATAGAATTTGAGTAATTAACTATCGTATGATTTGAGAAGTTAGGAATCATCATAAATTACCTAAATATCATTTATCTGCATTTTTATAAAACCTTGTCCTTAAAGATAGGATTTAAGCAAAGATACATCTGAATTAAAATTATTTAATTTTCCTGATTATTCATAATTCTTTTTTCATCCTTGGTACTAGAGGTCATTTCAGTTATCAGTTATCAGTACTTCTGCAATAAGGAGGCTTGACATAAGGAATATTTTATTACAGATAGTAGGAATAATCAGAAAAAATAACCATAAAAATTTACTAAAACAAGAATTAAATCCTTCAAAACGATGAATTTTCAAACTTAATTAGAGGATTGGATATATACAGGATTAATTGATAGTAAAATTTTTATTCAGTTATTAGATAAATTCAATCCAGATTTATCTATATCTACGGTAATTATTTAATGATTTATATATATATCTATAATTAATCTCGCGGATAAAATGACTGAAAAACGGTAGTGGTGGGTTAGTCTTGCATAGTAATGGTAGATGGGAATGAATAACAGTGCTTCATGGGAGCAAGATATGAACAAGGGAGCAAGATGCTCCCACTGTTTTTGTACTTGACCAAAATAATTACAATAGACCACCATTGAAAATGCACCACCACCAAATTTTCTACCTAATCAATATCAACTAGAAAATTGCTGTAAATGCTCAACCAAAACAAAGCACCAATAATTGAAACTCTTAAAAATCTTACCCAAAAATCTCATGCTCCTTTCTACGCACCAGGACACAAACAAGGAAAAGGCATTCCACAACCACTTAATGACTTATTAGGTAAAAAAGTATTTCTAGCAGACTTACCAGAATTACCAGAATTGGATAACTTGTTTGCCCCAGAAAGTGTAATTAAAGAAGCTCAAGAATTAGCAGCAGAAACTTTTGGTGCATTACAAACTAATTTTCTTGTCAACGGTTCAACTACAGGAATTATCGCTGGAATACTAGCTACTTGTGGAAATGGAGACAAAATTATTTTGCCTCGGAATATTCATCAGTCAGTAATTTCTGGGCTAATTATATCTGGAGCAATTCCCATTTTTATCAATCCAGAATATGACTCAGATTGGGATATTGCTCTAAGTGTCACCCCTGAATCTATTGCCCAAACCTTAGTAAAACATCCAGACACCAAAGCAGTAATGGTAATTTATCCTACCTACCATGGTGTCTGTGGAGATATAGCAGCGATCGCCCAAGAAGTCCACAAATATAATATTCCCTTATTAGTAGATGAAGCTCACGGTCCACATTTTGCTTTTCATCCAGAATTACCAATTCCAGCATTAGTTGGTGGAGCAGATTTAACAGTACAATCCATTCATAAAGTATTGGGGGCAATGACCCAAGCATCAATGTTGCATCTTGGCAGTAAGCGCATAGACTCTTACCGACTCAGCCAAGCCCTACAAATGCTACAGTCTAGTAGTCCAAACTATTTACTTTTGGCATCCCTCGATGCTGCCCGCCAACAAATGGCTTTGTTTGGTCAAGAATTAATGAGTCAGACTCTAGAATTAGCTAGGGATGCTAGAAATAGAATTAGTCAACTGCCAAATTTTTCTGTATTTGATAGAGAAAGAAGAAGCTTGACTAGCTCACCAGGAAATTCAGATTTATCAACTGATGAGGGGAAAAGATTACCTTTTTTTATGAAAGGCAGAAAAGTTGCTAAAAGTTATATAAATTCAGGATTTTTTGATCTTGACCAAACCAGATTAACAATAAAAGTCTCTGATATTGGTTTGAGTGGGTATGAAGCTGATGAAATTTTGCATCAGAAATTAGGTGTTACCTGTGAGTTACCAAGTTTCAAAAGTCTGACATTCATTATTTCTCTAGGAAATACAAAAGCAGATATCGACCAGTTAATAGATGCTCTAGTAAATTTAGCACAGCAAAATTGTAGAAATAAATTTAACCAGCTCACTGACTTTAAGACAGAAATTGACGATTATTTAATTGATTCCTCAATTCCTTTATCTCCCAGAGATGCCTTCTTTGCCCAGAAAGATTATTTGCCCATAGAAAAATCATTAGGTTGTATCAGTGCTGAACTTATTTGTCCCTATCCACCAGGTATTCCAGTGTTAATGCCTGGAGAAATTATTACTCAACAGCATTTGAAAATACTTGAACAAGTCCGAGCATTGGGTGGGATAATAACAGGGTGTAGTGACCCTACTCTCAAAACCATTAAAGTGTGTAGGGTTTACTGAAAAAGTCTTTTTGTAGAGGTAGGGAGTAGGGGCGAATCGCGATTCGCCCGTACAGGAGTAGGGAGTAGTTAGGAATTAAGAGAAATAGGAGTGAAAGAGGAGTTAGCCAGAAAAAGAGTAAGAGTGATTTTTCTATCATCATAGAGCCAAAAATGCTCAATTTTTAAACCTCAGTAGCCTAAAAGTTCGCACTTTTTGATACCTAAAAACCCTAAAACCAATATCATTCAATGCTTCTATATTTAGGGCTTGCTGAAAAAGTCTTTTTGCGCTCGGCAGGGAGTAGGGAAGAGTCAAGAGCAATTAGGGGCTGTAGAGGACATAGAAGGAAAAACTATCCCAAGATTATTCTGCCTCTCAACTTACCCCTATACTCACTTTTTGAGCTTTTTTAGGCAAAAAACTGCTACTTTTTCACTACCTAAAAATGCTAAAAACTTTATATCAAGACTTTTAGATTTATTCAGCAAACCCTATTTAATCAGCCACGCCCTATGTAGATTTTAGCCTTAGGCCGAAATATCAATTACTTTTCTGAATTCCTGCTAAAAAAAATTTTCCTATGTCTTCTCCACTTTGGCCTTATGTTACTCCAGGCATCTCCGATGACCTATTTGAACGTTTACCTGGCATTCCGATGAGTAAGCGAGAAGTCCGCTTACTGTTAATATCTTATTTACGATTACAATCAGACTCTATTGTTTGGGATATTGGGGCAGGAACAGGCACTATACCAGTAGAAATTGGATTAATATGTCCCAAAGGCCGCATTATTGCTATAGAAAGGGATCGAGATGTAGCAAATTTAATTCGGAGAAATTGCGATCGCTTTGGAGTAGAGAATGTCAAAGTCATTGAAGGTAATGCTCCTGAATGTCTTGATGGTTTAGCCGAGGCACCTAGTCGTGTCTGTATAGAGGGAGGCCGTCATATCAAAGCCATACTCCAGGAAGTTTGGAAAAGGTTATTACCACAAGGCAGGGTCATAGCTACTGCTGCTAATCTAGAAAGTCTTTATGCTGTTTCTGAAAGTTTTGCTGATTTACAGGTTCGCAACGTAGAAGTAGTTCAGCCTGCACTGAATCGTTTAGAGACAAGAGGTATACATCAGACTTTTGCGGCAATTAATCCCATATTTATCCTTAGTGGTGAAAAAATAGACTGAATTTTACCTGTTTCCGCAATTCGTCTCACACCGTATTCTTGGAATCGGTGTTGAGATGATTTGCGGGCAGGGACTTCAGGGGCAGCGAATCAATCCAATCTTCTACGAGGGATGTCATAGTCTTGTCCCTGGCTGCTGCATATTGCCTCAATTTATTTAACCTTTTTTCGCTAATTCTTAAATTTAATGCTTTGTTTTTTATAAACACCTACACAATAGCTACACTTTTATCTCAACGTTGGTTGAAAACCCGCGCTCTCCCGAAGGGGAGCACAGGGATGGGAAAACCAATCAATAAGAGCGGTTCTTACAAGGGTATGCTATTCTAAATAGAATTAGGCTGCTGGGCTAGCAGTTTCAGTCTGTGGAGCGCGCCTTTAGACCAGAAAGAGGTTTGGCCTCGGAGGCAGGTGCTACGTTAGCGCAGCTCCTCTGTCAAGAGGAACCATACAGTCTTGAACAGCGAGGTTGAGGAATCCCGCGTTGTCGCGCCATGCGCAACGTCGGGAAGATGTCAAGTAAGTATGTTTACCAGTCAGACAGCAAGAGAATTATCAATGAGAATTTCTTATCAATACCGATTAAAGCCTAATAAACAGCAACGAGTTATTATTGATAACACTCTGAATATGTTGCCTCATCAATATAACTACCAACTTGCTCAAAGATTTGATTGGTATGAATAAAATAGATGTTTTATTGATAGATGTCCCCTAGTTTGTCACCTACCGGAATTAAAAGACAAACCGACAAAAGCAACTCAAGAAAAAAGTTTAGTTCAACTTAAAAAAGATAGACCTTGGTACAAAGATATTCATAGTCAAGTACTTCAATCTGTATCATAGCGAGTGGAAAAAGCTTTTTCTAGATAATTGAAAGGTGATTTTAAAAAATTAATTATTAATAATTAATTGTTACCTCGAGAGTGAAAACGGAATTGATTGACTAATCATGAAAAATTTTTCTTGTTTCTCCACGGCGAGTGAGAGACTTTAAACCTTAATTATTCAATTGTTCATCGACCACTTCCCGAAGGGTTTAAGATTAAAACAGTTTCTGTAACTAAGAAAGCTGATGGGTACTATGTAACTTTAAGTCTTGAAGATTAAACTAGCCCTAAGATTATTCCAGTCGAGGGAGTGTCTAATCCTGTGGGAATAGATATGGGACTTAAATCTTTTTTGGTTAAATCAGATGCTATTGATGTAGAAATTCTTCAGTATTACCGCAAAGCACAAAAACGATTGGGAAGAGTCCAAAAATCAGTCAGCAGGAAAAATAAGGGTGGCAGCAACAGAAAAAAAGCTGTAGCTAAACTAGGCAAAGCTCACAAAAAAGTAGCTGATACCCGGAGGGATTTTCATTTCAAAATAGCCAAAAAGTTGATAGACAATCATGATTTGATAGCCCATGAAAAGCTCAATATCAAAGGATTGGCTGGAACCAAAATGGCTAAATCAATTCTTGATGCTGTTTGGGGTCAATTTCTGTCAATTCTATCAACCAAAGCCGAGAATACTTGGTTGTTAACGGTTGCTGTAAATCCGAGAAATACATCTCAAAATTGTTCAAATTGTGGGCATAAAGTACCTAAGAAACTATCTGATAGATGGCATTCATGTCCTAATTGTAAATATGAAGCAGATAGAGATGTGAACGCAGCAAAAAACATTTTAAATTTGGCCGTGGGGCATCCCGTTAGTAGTAAAGCTGATTGAGTAACCGAAGCAATAGCTGGTGTTGATAAGAAGCCCACACTGTAATCTTTGATTCAGCGTGGAAGTATGTCACTGGAACATTTAACGCTGTATTATTTGAGCAAAAACTTAACCTATCATTAGACATCTCCTCCAAAAGAGGGAATAGGGAATAGGGAATAGGGGGAAATAACTGATAATTTCTGTACGATAATTGATTTTATTTTTGATTTTTGGAGGTATCTATTATATATATTATCATATATATAATCTAAAATTTTTACATATTATGTCTTGGTCTCGTATTATTAGTGGATTAGTGGCGATCGCTGTTGCTCTGGGAATGATTATTTTCGGGGGATGGTGGTTTACAGTAGGCATGGGAGCGATCGTTTACTTAGGCCAACTAGAATATTTTCAACTAGCACGCACCAAAGGTATTGTACCAGCAGCCAAGACCACCCTAGCATTAAGTCAAGTTATGCTGGTAGTTGCTGCCCTAGCTCCTAATTTAGTAGATGCTATATTTACATTAGCAGGGACTCTAATTTGTTTTTATCTACTATTTCAGCCAAAATTAGCTACAATCGCTGATATCGCATCATCAATTTTAGGTCTATTTTATGGTGGATATTTACCTAGTTATTGGATTCGACTCAGAGTTGGACTGGAAGCTCAGTTACAGACACCTCAAACAATTCCACTAGGAAATTACTGGGATATTTCATGGATAGATCCTTTGAGTTGCTCTCAGAGCCTAACATTTACTCTACTTGGTTTTTGCTGTATATGGGCTGCTGATATTGGTGCTTATTTTGTGGGAAAATTCTTTGGCCGAATTAGACTTTCAGAAATAAGCCCCAAAAAAACTGTAGAGGGTGCAGTGTTTGGTGTTGTGGGTAGTATAGTAGTCGCGACATTAGGTTCTTGGTACTTAGGTTGGCCTGGTTTGCCTTGGACGGGTGCTCCTTTGGGTTTAGTAGTAGGTATTGCCAGTCTACTTGGAGATTTGACTGAATCGATGATGAAACGAGATGCAGGTGTGAAAGATTCTGGACAACTAATTCCTGGACACGGAGGGATTCTTGACCGCACGGATAGTTATGTTTTTACTGCACCCCTCATATATTATTTTTTTACTCTACTTTTACCACTTCTCAATACTTAGGGTTTAGTATGGTTGGAGTTATGGGTTCACTGTTAAACGACCTTCGCAACTAAGTTGACCAGAATTTAATGTTAATTCTTTTAGTTCAACATCAGAGCCTAAGTCAATTTTGATATTATTTGAAAAGTCATAACTAGCCTTGTGCAAAATCTGAATCTCTAGATTGTCTAACAATAGTTCAGAGCTACTAGCAAGCTTCAAATCAGTATGCAAAGTTAAGGAAATCTTTTCATCTGATGTAGACAAAAAATTAGCAAATAAATTTATCCTGTCTGTAAAAAATTCAGCTTTCTGGTCATACAAACTAATTGGTTGTTCTAGCTGTTCTAAAAAATCTGGCGGTAATAATGGAGTTAAAAATTCAACGACCGCTTGAGCTAACAGAGGAGATTGTAGACTAGTATTAAAGTCAGATTGTAGTAATTTAAGCTTACCAAATAAAGGAAAAGATTCTAATATTTGTAATGGTTTACCCTTGATAACTTGACCAATATTAATCTTAATTCCAGTTGCAGATAAATCTATCTGTGTTAAATTTAATCCTCGAAAAACCACATTAGAAGCAGCAACAGAAACCTGCGGAATTTTACCTGTAAGAATTTGGCGATCACCACCTTCAATCAGAACTTTTAATTGTTCTACCTGTTCTAGTTGAGATTTTAACCAAAATTTCAATGCAGGGGATAAAAATCTACTAACAATTCTACTTTTTCTTGTAGTTGATATTTCATCTTGACTTCTAATAGCAACATCAGAATCAGAAATTTGATTCACTTCTGGTAAATTTTTATTCATCAAAGACACCATTAGGTTAGTATAGTCAGTTTTGTAATTATTTCCAGAGACGGAGAATATTATATAGAAGCCATTTGGTATCTTTTTCAAGCTAAATTAGCTTCTGAAATAGCTAGTATATCTAGCAATTTCGGGCTAGGCAATGGCCAAGTAGGAACATTCTAAATTGTCTAGGACTTTTTTCGGGTATTTATAGCAGTTTTCATTAACATAGAATACAACTATTTCTGCAACTTATTAAACTTTAGGTATATCTATAATTTTTACTGTAGTCAACATGAGTGAAAACTACCAGGTGGTAGATATTGGGTGTGTCGATGGCACATAATTAGGGTTTACGGAAAAAGTCTTTTAGTAGGGGTAGGAGACAACCCACCCCTAACCCCTCCGGTGGAGGGGAGAAATGGATCGGGAGCGAGGAGGTAGGAGTAACAATTGTCCCTTGAATTGTTCTGCCCAACTATGAGCCTAAAATACGCTCCATGCATGAGCGTGAAGAGCTGAAACAGGCGCACTGCAATTCGACCCCAAAAAGGCACTTGTCTTTATATGTCAATGCTTTTAGATTTAATCAGCAAGCACTAATTATGAAATTTATTAACAAGTTTTTCTTTAATGTACAGGCAACGCCTGATTAAAATATTGTTCTATGCAACTTTATATTAATTTGGTGTAAGCAAGACCAATTCTCATAAGCATAAAATGCTCACGACTCCCCGACTCCCCGACTCCCTTACTCCCCGACTCCTCTGCCTAGAATGACTTAACTTAGTTTTTCTGCCTCTTACTTTTCAATATATATAGCCCGAAAAACCCTCTGTTATCCCATCAAGTTAACCAATTGTCAAAAGTTATTCTGCTTACTCCAAGTAGTTTGATTAATTGAGCGATAGAAAACTCCTAATAACTCAAAATTATACATTTAGCTCTATTTATCCCTTGAGGGAATTGCCTTTAGCAACTGTCATTTTTTCTATTGCCAGAAACTATGAACTCTGTCAAACTTTAACTGGTCTACTTGCTGTTCAGTCGCTCCTTCAAATATATGATTTTATGTTTATATCTCAAATTAAAATGCTAAAAACTATATGTTGCTTTGAGGATTGCTATAGCAATCAGGAATGATTTATGAGATATTTGAGATATTTAAGAACAATTAAGATCGATCAAAATCCTTTTATATTCTGACTTTTAAGGGCTGACTCCTGATTACCACTAAAATCTTACAACTGAAATATGATTGCTATATATATTGACTAATAATCTGAATCGACAAAAGTGATGAACTTAAAAATATGGTTGAAAGAGTACAAAAAATATTATCTCAGTGGGGAATAGCCTCTCGACGTCAAGCCGAACAAATGATTATAGCTGGACGAGTAAGGGTGAACGGTATAATTATCCCATTAGGTGAAAAAGCCAATCCGGAATTGGACAGCATTGAAGTTGACGGTTTGCCCCTCCGACCAGAAAACCGTCCTAAATCTATATATTTATTGCTCAATAAACCGATAGGAGTAATTTCCACTTGTTCGGAACCTAGTAGACGTAGTAAGGTTCTAGATATTCTAAGTTCAGAACTGAGAAACGGAAAGGGGATTCATCCAGTAGGACGCTTAGATGCAGATTCTACAGGAGCATTACTCCTCACAAATGATGGTCGAGTCACATATTGTTTGACCCATCCCAAACATTGTCTTCCCAAAACTTATCAAGTATGGGTAGAAGGTCATCCCCAAGAATTGACATTAAAATTGTGGCGTCAGGGTATTATCTTATCTGGTAAAAAAACTTTACCTGCTCGAGTTAAAGTCCTAGAAGAAAGTAATAATTCTCAAACTCTTTTAGAAGTGGTTATCTCTGAAGGTAGAAATCGGCAAATTCGTAGAGTAGCAGAAAAATTAGGACATCCTGTTGTGAAACTACACCGTACTGCAATTGGCCAAATCCAGTTGCAGGTACCTGGAGAGTCTGTTTTGCCTAGTGGTCATTACCGACCTCTAAAAGATTTTGAAATTAACTTTTTGCATGACCAAATCAATAAAAGTTCTCAATTAAGCTAAAACTTAGAGAGTTTTAAGAGTTGGAGTTAAGTGGGTATAATAAGCAAAACATCCACATAGAATTTCATAATTTTTTCTAGATAAATCTTGCTGATTTTATCGCAATACATCTAGTATCAAGGTTTTGAAACAATAGTATGAGCAATATATTTAGGAGTTATAAAATTAAAATTAATGATTAAATTGATGACGGAAAATCAAGAATATTATTGATATCAACAAATTAATTATTATCCTATCAGTATCACTCTCATTATGACAAAAGTAATAGTTTTTATAAATTAAATCAATGGTAAATTTTACAGCAATAAAAAATATTAAAAACAGTTTCTTTTTATTACCATTTAACAAACGCTTTCATCAAGAAAAGGAACTTTCTTTTGAAGAAAAACAAAACCAAACATTAGTAGATATAGGATATAAATTAAAAAGATTTCGAGAGAAACATTCTATTTGTTTAGAAAGAGTGGCAATAGTAACAATGATTAGAATTAATTTGCTAAAAGCTATAGAAGAAGGTAATCTAGAAAAACTACCTGAGCCTGTTTATATCCAAGGTTTAATCAAGCGATATGCAGATGCTATGGGATTAAATGGAGAGCAATTAGCAAATCTGTTTCCGACTGAAAAAACTCAAGAAACTAGCAAAAAATCTCTCCTCAATCTATCAATACCTCAGCTACGACCACATCATCTCTACTTCTTATATTTATCTATTGTTTTATTGTCAGTTAGTTTGTTGCCTCGTCTAATGAGTACCTATTATATACTAGGGAAAAAATCTGAAATTAATAATTATAGAAAAGAAAAAAATCAAAGTGATTTAGCTCAGGCATCTTCAGGTAATATTAAAATTGATGAAAAATCTACAGATCAAATAACAACAGCAAAGTTAGAAAAACAAAATAAAAAACAATCTTTAGCAGTGAGTGTAATTGTCAAAGAAGACTCCTGGGTATCAATAAAAATAGATGGAAAAATAGCATTTGAAGGTACTTTAGTGCAGGGCACTCAAAAGACCTGGGAAGCTCAAGAACAATTAGTTTTCTTTGCAGGAAACGCTGGAGGAATATTAATACCTATTAATAACGGACAAACTATGCAACTGGGAAAAACAGGAGAAGTAAAAGAAGTTGTTTTTACTCCTACTAATACTAAAATTTCCCAGTCCAGCAATACTAAAAATTAAAAACTATGAATCTTCATTTTGTGGCTCACGACCATAAATTTCTGTGACTTCTCTAAGGCGATCACTTACCTCTGAAGTTAATATTTCCGGTTGATAGCGCCAGCTCCAATTTCCTTCAGCAACTCCAGGTTGATTCATCATAGTTTCTTCTCCAAATCCGAAAATATCTTGTAGGGGAAAAATTGCTATAGAAGCCACCGAAGACATAGCCAAACGAATTAAATCCCAATGAATTCCATTACCACAAGTACAACCAAGAAAACGAGTAACTCGTTTTTGTTCTTCAGGAGAACGGTTATTGAACCAGCCCACAGTAGTATTATTATCGTGAGTGCCAGTATAAACAACCCAATTAGGGGAAACATAGTTATAGGGTAAATAGGGATTTTCATGGCCTGAGTCAAAAGCAAAATGCAGAATCTTCATACCAGGAAGTTCAAACTGATCGCGCAATTCTTCGACATCAGGAGTAATCAACCCTAAGTCCTCAGCAATAATTGGCAGAGACCCTAACTTTTCATTAATAGTTTCAAAAAAAGCCTCACCTGGTGCCTCGACCCATTCACCATTTATGGCTGTAGTTTCACCTTGTGGCACTGCCCAATAAGCTTTCAAACCACGAAAGTGGTCAATTCTAATCAAATCCACCTTATTAAGCATTGATTGAATACGTTGGACCCACCACAAAAAATCTTCCTGTTCTAATCTATCCCATTGATAAACTGGATTGCCCCATAGTTGACCAGTCTCACTAAAATAATCTGGGGGGACACCTGCCATCAAAGATGGTTCACCTGTTTCTGCATCTAGACAGAATATTTCTGGATGTGCCCAAACATCAGCACTATCATGGGCAACATATATAGGAATGTCGCCAAAGATTTTTATTCCTTGCTCATTGGCATAATTTTTCAGCTCATCCCATTGTTGGAAAAACTCAAATTGAACGAATTTATGGTACTGAATTTCATCGGCCAAACGTTGCTGCCATTCTTTTAACGCTGCTGGTTGACGACGGGCAATTTCTTGATCCCAGGTATGCCAACTAGCTCCTTGGTGGGCTTCTTTTAGGGCCATATAAAAAGCATAATCATCTAACCAAAAAGCTTTACTGGCACAAAAATCATAGAATGCTTGTTTTTCCTCAGATTCTTTTATTTTAAAATTATCGTAGGCTTTTTGTAGTAAAGAGCGCTTGAATTCTGTGACTAAATCAAAATCTACTCGGTCATTTGGAAATTCTGGCAAATTAGATAAGTCTTCCTCACTGAGTAATTCCTGGTCTAGTAATTTATCTGGACTAATTAGCAGGGGATTTCCTGCCATTGCTGAATAAGCTAGATAGGGAGAATTACCAAAACCTGTTGGTCCTAGTGGTAGAATTTGCCAAATTTGCTGTCCACTGTCTCTTAAAAAGTTGACAAAATTGTATGCTTCGTTACCTAAGTCGCCAATTCCAAAGGGACTTGGGAGGGAAGTAGGGTGCAGTAGAATACCGCTAGCTCTTGAAAGTGGCATAGCTAAACCTAGAAAATATTAATCAAAAAAATTGCTGGCATGAAATACCAGCTTAAAATTTATTTTACAGTATTGACATCTCCAGGGGTTGAAATACCCTGGATTCTGTGGCAAATCCACCGCAAATGGGACGGGGTGTTTAAAGTGCGGAATTTACTTCCGCACACAGCCCCTCATAAATCCACATTTGCTTAAAGCCTGAAGGGCAGACTTCTATACTCCTCGGCATAGACCTAAATCTAGCTGTGAGCTTACTTTTTTTGCAGCTTTCACGAGTGGTTTTACTCAAGATATTGGAGCTATAAATCGCTGCTCTAGCTGCGTTGCTTGCTTTTCTTGCGGAATGCTGCGCAAACAGCCGTCGTAGGAAGCATCGTCCCCGCCTCCTGTCCGCCGGAATTTCACCGCACTAGCGGTCTTGTCATGGCGACAAACCTTGTTTTTAGCGAGTATTCCTTGTATAGCATACTTTTACTCTGCTTTATTACCCGCGTGTTGTTATTCAACCAGGGGATAAATCTTCCGGGAACTTTTCTCCCGTCAGTTTTTATGTTTTTGAGTTGATAAGGTACAAAGTTTTATGCTTTAATTTGCTGTAAAATATTAAATTTTTGGCGTTGCTGAATGGTAATGATTTTTAGATTAAGTATCAACGCAAAACATAAGTTTTTCAATTTTACCTTCAGCTACTTACCATTACATTTCAGCAACGCCAAATTTTTATAGGAGAAATAAATTGTGGTATTAATTACAGTTTTTATACTTGATGTTATAAAAATTATTTCCACATCTTAATAAGTAGGTAGGTGTTAAAATTTATCATTAGAGGAAGGCATAAAGCAGAAGGGAAAAGGCTTAGGAACTACTTTACTTTTTGTTAAATACTTAATTTTTTTCATGCCTACATACTTAGCTAACTGTTTTTAGTTACTTTCCTAAAATTTTGATATTCATTGGGGTTCAATTTATAGAACCCATTTGGGATATATGAAGCATCTCCTCCACCCATAGGGAGTAGGGAGTAGAGAGTAGGAGGAAATAATTGATGAATAAGAGTACAATAATTGATTTGATTTTTGATTGTTGGATATTTATATTAATTATGTAATTAAAGGCATTGCTGAATTAAGGTATGAAAGTAGGTTTATAGGGAACAGGGAACAGGGAACACCGGATCTGGGAAAAGTTAATATTAACAAGTAGTTCAAACCATCCAAAGTAAAAAATCCCAAATACAAAATTATCAAATCATACCCAGAATCAGCAACGCCTAATTAAATATAAATATCCTAACTTTTAGGCCAAAAATCCCAACATTAGCTAATATTCCAAATGGCTTTTATATGACTAAGATAATCATTTTCTACAAAGTTTATCTGTGACTTTGACTGTTTTATACTTTTAGGAAAGTATAGGGTGTGCATATTAGTTTTAAAAGCTTCCATGTCATTTTTTGAGGCTAAAAATTATCTTAATTAATAAGATAATCATTTTCTACAAACTTCATCTGTGACTTTTAATGATTTGATAATTTGAGGAAATTATAGGGTTAGCATATTAGTTTTAAAATCGCCCATATAATTTTTTTTAGACTAAAAATTCTCTTAATTATCTGGCACTACCAGTTACAAATTTCCTCGTTTTATCAAGCATTCAATTTTCTGTTCACAGCTTTAAATACGAGAAAGTATTCTCTATATTTACTCAACTAAATATTCTTTTCGAGAATCAGAACTCATTAACTCCTCAATATCCCACAAAAGTCGATTACACATATTATCTAAAGGTAAGTCATTCGGATCGTAACCAAAAGGATTTTCTATCTCTAATCCAATTGCTTCAATTCCTAATAGAGCAAAGCTAATTACTCCTGTAGCAGGAATAGTTATCCAAGATAAATCAGCTACTAATTGAAAAGGTAGAGCAAAACAATACAAAAATAATAAATGTTTTAAGTGAGTTGCATAAGCTAAAGGAATAGGCGTATTTAAAATTCTTTCGCAGCCAGTTTTATCTTTTACCATTAAATCTAAAATTTGATTATAAGTAGATAGCTGAATACTGTCTATGTAATTAAGGTCGTAGATTTTTCGGAAATAATCTCCAATCCATTTAGCAATTCTCAGAGGTATATGATTAACTTCTTTCAGTTCTAAATATTGATTATTGCTAATAATTGACTGAAGTTGCCCATCGATACTTTCATTTCTTAAATGTAATTTTGTTGCCATCAGAAAACCAGCTAAAAGTAAAACTGCTGCCTTCTTCTCCTCTGTATCTTCTGGAGTTTTTTCAGGAATATTTACCCACATTTGTCTTGATAAAGACCGACCTGAAATTATTATTCCCCCAATCAGTTTTCGCCCTTCCCAGAATTTATCATAAGATGTATTTGTTCTAAAAACTAATAACAAACCTAAAACAACACCGGGGATTAAACTAGCTAAAATTGGTTGATGAATCCAAATAAGACCACTCTGATAAATAATGGTAACTATTAAAGAAAAAGTCATTGCAACTACTACTCGTTGCCAAACTCTGGGTATTACTGAGCCTTTTAATGTAAATACTAATTCTATCCAGTTTCTGTTACGAAAAGCCATATTTACTTAACAAGTCATTAGTGGTGTATAAATTCAAATTACCATAGAAAAAGTTGACTAGGCTTGATAGTTCGGTAAAAAAGTAGAAGTTTATAAGCTTTTTGTCAAAGCAACTACAGATTAATTCGGTTGAGATGAAAGCTGAGACTCTGGTATTTCTTCCTCAGTTGTAGTTGCTTCTACTCTTGAAGTTAAGCTACCAGCAATAATCATAGAGATGCCACAACAAACAACAGCGGATCAGCGATCGCCGTATAAAAAATTCTCCATTATCCAACTAAAACCAAGAGAAACAAAAATCTGAAGCAATAATAAAGAAATTAAAAATACCCATATAAACCTCACTGCACTTTGGTTGTGCTCTTGGGGTAGAGTATCTCTGACAAAAGCTCAAAAAATCTTCATAATAACATTTACTGAGGTAAGTACCTACATAAAATTAATTGTATATTTTGAATCCAAATTAATCAAAACTTTTTTTGCTAAGTTTAAATAATACAAATTTCATAAACTGAAACAACACTTGTAAAAGTATCTATAGCAATTCCCAAAAAGCGTGAGGTACAAAACTCTAAGCTTTAGGCAACAGGCAATAGGCAACAGGCAATAGTCAAGTTAATACAAGAGTGTACCTCACTAGTGCTGCTACGCGGAAGTTAAAAGTCAATCATTTTTGATTTGAATTGTTCCCGCGATTTTGTAACTGGTCAGTTATTTCCGCCATCCTGCACTAACCTGAGAAACGCTATATCAATCTTGAAAACTAAGGTGTCAAGTTATGTGTAGTTTGACTTGAGAAAATTGGTATAACTTTCATAAGCTGAAGGTTCTAATCATTTATATTTGATAAATATTCACAATGTTTATATTTGATTTAATTGTGGTGAGTAAGTGGGCAAAAAGAATATTATTTATCCTTTTCCCCTCTATTTTTTTTTGCTGATGACATAGTTTTTTATTCTGGCAAATCCAAGCATTATCCATTGCTAAGTAAGTGTGTTTAATTATCCGTAGAATAGCGATGTAAATTCAAAACGTTGAAAATCAGGTTGAAAACTGCATTCTGGCTTCATTTTCAGATTCTTAGTTTTTTTGCGCAGCATTCTGTAGAAAACGTTTATTTATGCCCATTTACTTAATACTGTTTCTTTTTCTAGCTATTCAACTTAATTGATCGAGTGCAAGCTAAAATTATATTCACTATTCATCTGACCTTCAAAGGCATTACTTTCTAAGATATTATTTCTTGATAGCTATTAAATGGACATAGTATATAGCAATAGACAGATAGAGTGCGGACACAGACTGACAATGCTCTTTAGACAGAGAAATGTTTTTCCTACTGTTCCCTGTTCCCTGCTATAACAACTCCGATGTGAATACTAATAAAATTATGCAAACTTTCTATCAATTAAAATCTCTGTTTATAAAAGTTCCATTCCAGGAAATTGAGAATGAATTTGATGAACTCCCAAAAAATGTTATTTCTGGTTTAAATCAACAAATTCAGGCTTTGCCTTGTCATCCTAAATATGTCAAAATTTTGCAATCTACTTTAGAAGAAGCATTATGCCAATGGCAAGAAAATCCAGAAGCTAATGAACTGGTAATTCTCAGCAGTTCTATAGAACCTTTATCTCAAATTATCCAGACAGCTTTAGTTAATTGGAGTCATGAAAATATCAGAGATATAAAATTATTATCCTGGTCAAATAGACCTAAAGATTTCCTAAAAATTGTCTCCAAATTACAAAATGATTTAGGTCTGTCTGCAAGGTTAGATGTTGATGGTAATTCTGGCAAATTTCAGGAATTAATAGTTATTCCTTGTTTGGAATTTTGCTTTCTACGACACATACATGGTTTGGATGGAATTGAGTTTTTAAGAAATAGAATCTTTCAAGATAATTCTCGATTTTGGTTAATTGGTTGTAATTCTTTAACATGGCAGTATCTTGACTATATTTATAATATTAATTCTTACTTTGAAAAAACTCTATTATTACCGACTATGACAGGAGAAGAAATTATGGAATGGCTGATGCCTGTAATTACTAATATGGAGTTCAATAAAAATGATCTAGATGAAGAAAAACAAGTTGCTAAAATGCAAGAACATTTTGATTATTTATCACATATTTCTCAAGGTTTAAGTTCAGCAGCTTCTCAATTATGGCTAAAATCTTTGAGTATGGCAAATATGGAAAATATTGATTCTCAAGAAACAGAAAAAGAGAATATTTTAGTAGAGTATCATCAAATTAAATCATTAGATTTACCAGAATTAAGCAGTAGCGATCGCTATCTTTTATTTTCTATGCTTTTGCACAAAGAAATTAATTTATCTAACCTTGCCTTGAGTTTGGGAGAATCTGAAAGTAGAATTCAATTCCAAATTCAACAATTATTACGCATGGAGGTAATTCAACGTTTGAATAATCTGTTGACTATTCATCCTACATATTATCCAAAGCTATGTAAGCATTTAAAAAAATATAATTTTATTACTGATTTAATAGAATAGATTTCTTGCATAAATTAGGGAATAATGAATAATGAATAATTACCTCTGGTTAAAGCCGTTATTGATTGAATGTAAGGAAATATTATTTCTTCTCTTGGTCGATTGGATATGGTTAGGAAACCCATCCATCCCACCCTTCGGGAAGCTCCGCTTTTTCCTGACGGAATGCTCCGCAAACATGTCGGCGACATGTTTGCGGAGCTTTGCGCCAGCAAAACGACCGCTTTTTTTCCCTTGAAAGGGGAGGTAGAGTAAGCTGAATTATTTAATTAATAATTACTAATTATTTATTTTTCGGTAAGCATTTAGCTATTAGCTGTCAGCTATCAGCAACAAGACTCTCTCATATAGGACAGTGTTTAAATTAATACTATTTCTCCATGAAGTTGCGCTTAATAAAAGATAACAGCTATTAGCAAAATTCAGGTTTTGGTAAGAATTATTAAACGCATTGTTACAAAGAAGGAAATGGTATAACAACTGACTTTAAGAGCAAGGAAGGCAACTTTTGTAGTAAGACAATTAATAAAGCTTTTATCCTAAACTAAAAGTAATAGCTGAATGCGAGCGCATCCCGCAGGGAAGTGCTGATGGCTGAAGGCTGTTTGCGCAGGATTCCGCAGGAAATGCTTACATAGGAAATGGGGAAATTAAGTTGCTTATTTCATATCTTTAATTGATTGAATTAAAATTTTTGCAAGAGGTATAATGATTTTAAATTATCTAGGATTAACATTATTTTTTCATTTTAATTTACTTACAGTAGCGCCAGGATTAAATGGAATAGGCATCAAAGATATAAATATTCAGACTATTCTACAAACAATAATTGCTTTAGCTCTTGCTTATGGATTTCTTATTAGCGTTAAATTTTTGAGTAAGTGGTTATCAGAAAGAGTTCCTTTAAGATTTCGAGCAGCAGCGAAACAATCAGAGCCTTTTTTACAAGCCTTAATTTTATTGACTTCCACAATATATATATTGAGTCTTTTCTTGCAACTTTCGACTGAAAATTTATTAGCTATAACTGGAACAGTTGCTGTAGCTTTAGGTTTTGCTTTTAAAGATTATGTTAGTTCTCTAATTGCTGGAGTAGTAGCTCTATTTGAAATTCCTTATCGAGTAGGAGATAGAGTTCAAATTGGAGAAAATTATGGCGAAATTATTACTTATGATTTGCGGGGAATACGTTTACAAACTGTTGAAGATAATCTGATATTTATTCCCCATAACAAAATTTGGAATGAGCCGATATCTAATGCTAATAATGGTGCTTTAGAAGCTCAAGTCACAACTGATTTTTATTTGGCTCATGGAGTCGATTCTGAACTGGTTATTAAAATTTTACATCTGGCTGCTTATACCAGTAAGTACACTCAATTAAAACTTCCAGTTAGTGTATTAGTTGAGGAAAAACCTTGGGGAACTCAATATCATTTAAAGTCTTATCCTATAGATGCTAGGGATGAATATGTTTACAAAACTGATTTAGTGAGGCGAGTTAAACAAGCTTTTGCTAAACATAATTTTAATTACCCTAAAAGTAATTTTAGTCAAGAATAAATATAGAGTAGGGGAGAAATTCAAGTAAGCATTCAGCGGTCAGCTAACCTCTTACAGAGGAACTGCGTTATCAGCTATGAGTTATTAACTGATTATCGCATCGAAGGAGGAATTAGTGTCCAAGGATAATTAACAGTTATGTTTGCTTCAATACTGTGTGGGAAATACTCTAGCTTACCCTGAAACAGTAGAGTAGTTCCTGGGCAGATTTTCCCTGAATAATTGACAAAAAATAAATCAGAAGATACAGCAGATTCCACCTTTGTGAAATACATCCATAGCTAGCAAGATGCTCGCACTACAAATATTTAATTGTTAATATCTGTACTTCATATACTTGGAATTTGCTGCATCAATATAATAGAGTTGTCGCTAAATAAAGGGAAAGAATCACTCTAACCTAGACAGGGCAATAATTCCCAGCATTTTTGCCATCCAATAGCTACAATCCTTACATAACAAGATTTTTGGGGAATTTTTAAGTTATAAAGCGACAAGTCTAATAAAATCTATAAATCCACATTCTGCACTTCAAAATAATAAAAAAATACTGATGATTAACATTTGATTTCTGATTAATTTGAACATCTATAGCGACCTAATAGCAAAGTCTGAAAAACAATTAGACAGAGCAAATAGCCAAAAATCTCAGAAGTACAGACGTGGTATTAAACCGCAATCAAAAAACTACCATATTAATTATTAATTGTTAATTGTTAAATGGTTATCTTTTATGAGAATCTCAAAATTTCGCCGATCCTAAAAGTCGTTTTAGTCAAGAGTAAGAATATCTAAATACTCAGTTACCACAAAATTTTCATTCTGTCAAAATGGATAAATTATTGATTTCCACAAATAGTTATATATTGAAGCGATGGCACAGCAATCAGTTACTACTTTCTAGCTATCTCAGGAACGAAAATACTTAGGTTTCAGCCTATTATTTCTTAAGTATTTTTAAAAGTAGTTATAAAATTGGCAGCATATCATTGTTTTTTAGTATACCAAATCCCTGAAAAAACGCAAGTTCGTAGAAATACAAAGCAAAATTTATACCGAATTTGATGACTCATATTTAAAATTTAAAACAGAGATTGTATTTTGTACAAATTTTATTTATACACATTTTCTCGGACTCTATTAACTGAAAATCTGTAATATTTTTATAAAATTTTGTTTGTTTTATGGATCAAGATATTTTTTTCAAATACATAAAACAATCATAGTTACCTGAAATTTAATACTAATTTAAACTTCATTAAATCTTCAACAGAAGAATGTGTCATCAATTATAAAAAAAGTACAAAAAAATAGAGAAAATAATTCGAGTCAATCCCACAAAAAAAGAACAGAACTATAATATCAACAGATATCAAACCAGCCCCATAAAAATCCAAAATTAGGGTAAGGAAAGAATATGAAAGTAACAAACGAACAAGAACTTGAAGAGCTGATCAAAAGAGTAAAACAAGCTCAAGAAAAATACGCCACTTATACTCAAGAACAGGTAGACTACATATTCAAAAAAGCCGCCCTAGCAGCCAACGCAGCTAGAATTCCCCTAGCAAAAATGGCAGCCACAGAAACAGGCATGGGATTAGTAGAAGACAAAGTAATCAAAAATCACTTTGCCTCAGAAATAATCTATAACAAATATAAAGGCGAAAAAACCTGTGGAGTCATCGCAGAAGATAAATCTTTTGGCTTTCAAAAAATCGCCGAACCAGTAGGAATTCTTGCCGGGATAGTTCCCACAACTAATCCCACATCAACAGCAATTTTTAAATCATTAATAAGTCTCAAAACTCGTAACGCAATTATATTTT
Source organism: Okeania sp. SIO2F5 (assembly GCF_010692685.1). NCBI lineage: Bacteria > Bacillati > Cyanobacteriota > Cyanophyceae > Oscillatoriales > Microcoleaceae > Okeania > Okeania sp. SIO2F5. The sequence continues at coordinate 36,244 of NZ_JAAHGU010000061.1, forward strand.
CTCCTCACCCCAGAGCAAAAAAATGTACCTGCGAAGCAGCTAGGGTAGTTCTCGAAGCAGCCGTTGCAGCAGGGGCTCCAGAACAAATAATCGGTTGGATAGATGAACCAACACTTCCCCTATCCCAACAACTGATGCAGCATTCAGAAATTAAATTGATTCTTGCTACTGGTGGACCGGGAATGGTTAAAGCTGCTTACTCCTCCGGTCATCCATCTCTAGGAGTCGGTGCTGGTAATACTCCAGCTTTGATTGACGAAACTGCCGAAATCAAAATGGCAGTCTCTTCAATTATCCTCAGTAAAACCTTCGACAATGGGATGATTTGTGCCAGCGAACAATCAGTACTTGTCGTTGATAGTGTTTATGATACAGTCAGACAAGAATTTATCGACCGAGGCGCTTATTTCTTAACTCCAGAAGAAAAAGACAAACTGAGGAGCAAAATTATAGTCAACGGACGGTTGAATGCAGAAATTGTCGGCCAACCAGTGCAAAAAATTGCCGAAATGGCAGGTTTCTCCATTCCAGAAAATACCAGAGTAATTATTGGTGAAGTAGAAAATATTAATCAAGAAGAACCATTTGCCCACGAAAAACTTTCCCCTATCTTGGCAATGTATCGGGCAAATACCTTTGAAGAAGCTGTAGACAAAGCCGAAAGTTTAGTCGAATTTGGTGGACGTGGACATACAGCAGCTCTATATACTTCTCCTGCCAATACAGATCATATTAAACGATTTGAAGATACAGTTGAAACAGCCAGGGTTCTAATTAATACCCCTTCTTCCCAAGGAGCGATCGGCGACATCTATAATTTCCGCCTTGACCCTTCCCTAACTCTCGGTTGTGGTACATGGGGTGGTAACTCTGTTAGTGAAAATGTTGAACCCCACCATTTGCTAAATATAAAGACAGTGGCAGAACGTCGAGAAAATATGTTGTGGTTCCGCGTTCCACCAAAAATTTACTTTAAATATGGTGCCTTACCTACTGCCATGCGAGAGTTGGCAGGTAAACAACGAGCATTCATTGTCACTGATAAACCCATATATGAACTCGGGATGACTCGCGGTTTAGAAAATGTGCTGGATGAAGTTGGAGTTAAATATGACATTTTTTATGATGTAGAACCTGACCCTTCCCTGGACACTGTCAACAGGGGTTTGGATATGATGCGGAAATTTAATCCTGATGTGATTATTGCCATTGGTGGTGGTTCTCCTATGGATGCTGCAAAAATTATGTGGTTGATGTACGAGCATCCAGAAATAGAGTTTGAAGGTTTGGCAATGCGGTTTATGGATATCCGCAAACGGGTTTATGATTTACCACCTTTGGGAGAGAAAGCTATTTTGGTAGCAGTACCTACGACTTCCGGTACAGGTTCGGAAGTTACACCTTTTGCCGTGGTGACTGACCGCCGAAATAATATTAAGTATCCTCTGGCAGATTATGCTTTGACTCCCAGTATGGCAATAGTCGATCCAGAGTTGGTATTAAATATGCCGAAAAGTTTGACTGCTTTTGGTGGAATAGATGCTTTGACTCATGCGGTGGAAGCTTATGTTTCTGTTTTAGCTTCTGAATATACTAATGGTCTGGCGTTGAAAGCTGTTGGATTAATTTTTAGATATCTCCCTTCTGCTTATAACAATGGTGCTAATGACCCCAAAGCACGAGAAAAAATGCACTACGCTGCAACAATTGCAGGTATGGCTTTTGCTAACAGTTTTTTGGGTGTTTGCCATTCCATCGCTCACCAGTTAGGAGCTATTTTTCATATTCCCCACGGTTTGGCAAATGCGTTGATGATTTCTCATATTATTCGTTACAACTCTACCAATGCGCCGTTCAAACAAGCAACTTTCTCCCAGTATAAATATCCTAATGCTAAATGGCGTTATTCTCAAATTGCTGATTATTTGCTATTAGGTGGAGAAACTGAGGATGAAAAAGTAGATTTGTTAATTGCTGCTATTGAAGAGCTGAAAAGTCAGGTGGGTATTCCCAAGGCAATTAAAGATGTGGTCTCTGTGAGTGAAGCTGAATTTTTTGCTAAACTGGAAGATTTGGCAGACCAAGCTTTTGATGACCAATGTACGGGTTCAAACCCTCGGTATCCTTTGATTAGTGATATAAAGCAGTTGTTGACCAATGCTTATCATGGTGACTTGGCTACTTCTGGAGAGTTGAATGGTAATGGTGCTGTGATTATTTCTCCAAGTACACCTGCTGTAGTAGGACAAGGTTGAAGAAAGTCAGTAGGGTGCTGTTAGCGATAGCGTAACGTACCTATTGCTCAGGAGTCATATCATGTCCACCTGAATACTTAGGATTTGCTGATTAACTATCAAAGCATTGATAGATAAAGGTTTTAATCTTATGATATTCCCAAAAAGTAGAAGTTAGTAGGGTGCTGTTAGCGATAGCGTAACGCACCCATTAGTCAGGAATCAGGAGTCAGAATGAAAGAAGAAGACAGGAGACATTAAGGTGACAAGACTCAAAAAAATGGTGCGTAACGCTCCACTTTGTTCCGCTAACACACCCTACTGGACTGACACACCTTAAATGGTGCATTAGAAAAAATCGGTCAAACCTTGCCATAACAGAAATTATACGAAAAAGCTAATGCACAGTTTTAGCTGTGTCAGTCTACTACTAGCGCGTCAAGCTTGAAATAGTGTTTTAGGAAAATTCTCCAAACCTTAGTCAGAGCAAGAATTATACTCAAAAATTTAATACACCATTTTCAGCTTGACACGACACTACTAGCGCGTCAAGCTTGAAATAGTGTTTTAGGAAAATTCTCCAAACCTTAGTCAGAGCAAGAATTATACTCAAAAATTTAATACACCATTTTCAGCTTGACACGACCCTACTGGACTTGCGAGTAGTAGGGATTTAGCTTGATGATATATTTTGGGTCTGAAGCTCTACTACAAACAATTAAGTTATGCTTGGGCTTTTAATTGAACACCTTTATAGCAGTTGCAGCAAAGGTTAGGAAATATCAAAAGCTTAAAGCTCAGAGAACGCAAGTTTTTCCTTCTTCCTTCTTTCTTCTGCTATACACGACGATAAAGGATAAACAATTATTTTTATCTGCTGTTTCTTGTGAAAACTTGATAATTTACGACTATATTTTTCCTGTTTCTAACTTGTCTGCGCCAAATTCCAACTTGCCTACTAAAAATGCAAAGAGTAGCTCCCACCCAACAAATTTCTAAAAAAGATATAAATGCGTGATATTTCATTTTTTCCTCTACCTCTAGTTAAATAAAATTCATAGGTAAAAATTTATTTATAAAATAAATAAATTACAGTCAAATTCACACCAAACCTGTTCTCAAAGCAACAACAGCTGCTTTAACTCGATCATCAACTGCTAGTTTATTCATAATACCTTTGATATCATGTCCTCTGGGGCGCGTTTGTGTAAAACCAAGAGTGAATATCTAGAGAAAATTTACGTTTTTTCAAGCTTTTAAGCCTTCTTCCCTCTTCTTTCTTCCTTCTTCCTTACCTTCACGCTTACAATACCGATGCGACCGGACATGATATGACATGAGTTTTAATCGTATTCGGACTCAAAAAAAGGTCTTTAGCAATTTCAGTATTAGTCTTACCCTCTACCAACAATTTTAAAACATCTAATTCTCTAGATGACAAATTAGCTGAATTTTCTGGAAGCGATGGCAATATTGGTTGCAAATTTTGAATAACCATTCTCCCCACTTGTGGATCGAGATAAGTAGCACCATCTATAGCAATGAGCGCTGGCATCTTTACATGTTACATAGATATTTGCAATGTAATATAAAAGTAACTGTATGAGCTGTATTTTTCATAAATTAGGCGATCGCTAAACCTTAAAGTTTTAAGGATGTCTGTAATGGTATTGATAATTTACAGTTTATAGCTTGAAATTGTTTAC